>JAITBR010000031.1 GCA_031283485.1 Puniceicoccales bacterium
TTTTTGTGCCGATTTTGCTACAAACATTGCTCGAAAATTTGTTTGCGGACCGGAGCATTAGTGCCCCGATAACTGACCTAATTTCCACTTGCATTTCGCTGTTTACATCTCTGATTTTCGCCGGTTGCATTTTCAGGGCCCTGCGCATTAGGAACTGCAAAAAAAATTGGTTTGCTATTTTAAAGGAAAGTGCGTGTGGCTTCGGCGTAGCATTGCCTATGGTTCTATTGGTATCGTGGCTGTGGTTGGCTTTATTAATGGCTTTGAATAAATTTGGGCTCAATGTGGCATTGCAAGAACAGGGGCCGATTATTTTGTTTAGCGAGCTCAATGGGTTTTGGCTAAAATTTTTATTTTCATTGATGGCTATTGCCATTGCACCGATCACAGAGGAATTGATTTTCAGAGGAGGATTATACCGTGTGTTTAAAAGTCATTTGAGTTGCAGGTCTTCAGCAATTTTGACGAGTGTTATTTTCGCCACCCTACATTTCAGTCCAGCGGCTCTGTTGCCTCTATTTACTTTAAGTATTTTTCTGGTGAAAAGCTACGACCGTTCGGGGAATATTTTTGTTCCGATGGTTATGCATGCCATTTTTAATTGCAATTCTTTGATACTAATGGCACTATTTCACAGTCGGACATGATTCTATGCACGAATTGGTTTGGTTTAGTGAAACGGAAGATGAAACGCAGCACTGTGGATATTTGTTCGCGCAAAATTGCCAAGGAAACGTCTTAGTGTTGCTTAGTGGCCCGCTTGGAGCAGGAAAGACAGTGTTTGTTCGTGGATTGGCACGTGGTTTTGGCATTGAGCGTGAAATATGCAGCCCTTCGTTCAATCTCATGAATATCTATGCCGGCTCCCATTACACGCTCTTTCACATTGATGCTTTTCGTGAAAAGTTCGTTACTTGGGAGGCTTTAAATATTGACGACATCGCCGTGGAACCGTTTTGCTGCGCTGTGGAGTGGTCAGAGCACTTTTTTGAATACCCCGAAGACTTGGATAAGTTTCACATTAGCATCGCGTTAAATGATCAGCGCAGAATTTTTTCCATTAAAGCGCAAAACAGTAACTTGTTATGCAGATTTTCGACTGAAGATTGATCACTTGTAAATGGGCTCAAAGCTCAGGCGGTTGAGCAGCGGATCAACAAGCTTCTCGGGTAGTTTCGTTATGGAAAATATCTCTTCTGTAGCTCCAAGCATGATGTTATATTTCTCATCAAATTTGAAAAATGCTTCGATTGTCTTATCGAGCACAAGAATTGCGATTCCCCGATATATTTCCGTATTTAATATTCCAAGCCCTGTAGCTGCGAGCCACACTTTCCCCACAATAAGTAATGATTTCCCTAGCAGCAGAAAACATACGGAGACGCACTGCAGTGCAGAAATTGCTCTGTCGCTGGTGCTACCGGTTCCAAGGACTTTTGAAAAATTTTTCGCAGCGTCGAATATTGCGGCTGTAGTTTTTAAATTTCGAAAAAATTTACTAAAATTTACGCCTACTAGGCAAATCGGAGCTAATTCTGCCAAGGTTGATAGTGCTCCGCAAATCGGAGCAATTACCGTTTCTCCAGATGGCGTTTTAAACGGATTTCCTCTATTTATCGTGATACCAAACAATATCGTGACCGTTGGTTGCAATTTTTCAAAAATTTTAGCAAAATCAATGCCGGGTATACTGGTTGAAATTAATTCAGCAAAGGCTGCCGTTGCCTTGTAAACTGGAGTGATTGTCGATTTTCCCTCCGGTGTCTTAAATATACTGCGTACGCTGTACGTTTTAAGTGCGGGGGATGCCATTTTCAGGGACAGCGAAATCGCGCAGAGCCAATTGGATAAAGGTTTTGAAACAGGACTATATACCACACTTGCATCACTAAATACGCCAGCTATCCGGTTACAAACATTTGAACTTTGCGATGCAATCTCCACCATAATCATCTCCCGTATCTGTATCTAGATGAAGAAAGAATTATGCGATTTGTCGTGCATTTTACAAGAAGAAAATAGGCCCCATAGGGCAGTTTATATGCTACAGGCAGAAATTGTATTGACTTTTTTTCGTAGAAGCATACAATATTTCTTCATCATGAAAACATCACTACAACCAAAAGATTCAACGCCGCCACCACCACTCGAAGGCTTCGGGACACCGGGCGAACTTGGCGGCAGGTCAATTTCCGCAACACCAAGTAAGCCTATCGTTGTCCCGCCTCGAGCTGATACCCCACCAAAGGCACTTAATAGTCACATTGTCACAAGCATTAAAGACGCGCCGCAAAATGTCAGTTTCTGGGCAACATTTAAGGCAATGTTGAGTAATTTAACGAAAGGCGAGTTTTCATGGAACGAAGCGAAGCATACGGCTGCAGTCCGGAATGTCAGAGATCTTATTGCGAGCAGTAAAGATGAAATGCACGCAGCCTTGCCGAACATTGTAAAAGACAGCATCGCTGCGGGAGGAAATTCTTTTAGAGTTATTTGTGATGCGATGGGAGCTATTGATGATTTAGATCTTAAAGCAGCGTTCAGGGATCGCGCGCGTGAGGAAATAGCGCAGTTTACTGATTCTCTCAGGCGAGGTGTCAGACCCGAAGGGATGCCTGAAAATGGCGGAGATTTTTTGGAGAACGTTGAGTACGCGATGGAGAAGTTGCCAGGCGAAGAAGTTGTAAGCGGTGATGTACGCGAACTTCTGAGTGCTGCGGAGCGTGTGGTAAAATCTACATCGGAATCTTGCCAGACGATTGAAGCTGCGGTGAAATTGTGTGCCGACAATCCAGCCCTTGTAAGAGAGATTAAGGAAGTGCAAAGTAGAGCTCAAGCTGACGTAGCAAAACTTGTAGCGGAAACACAAGCCAGAGCACCGCAGCCACCGGCATCGGCGCCAGTAACACCGCCATCGGCGGCGCCGGCAGCAAGTTCGGAAGCTCCAACTGTAGCAGCGCAGCCGCAAGCACAAGTTCAAGCACAGCCATCGGCATCGGCGCCAGTAACACCGCCATCGGCGGAGCCAGCAGCAAGTTCGGGAGCTCCAGCTGAAGCAGCGGCGCCGGTAGCAGATGTTGAGGAGCAAATAGCAGCTCTTCTGGGCAAAAATGAAATTGGGGTTTTGGCGGAAATAGCAAGTAGTTTGGCTGAAGGAAAAGATATTACGGAGCAACTACAATCGAAAATAGCGCAAAGGTTTGTACACCTAGCACGGGCTAAAGATAACAGAATCAGGGATAAGTTGGTTGAGTTATATTCCACCGATAGAGACTTGTGTCGGAGATATTGTGCCATTGCGGAAAGGTATCCAGATGTATTTTTAGACGAACGTATGTTGTGTAATAGTAGTTTTAAATGTAATCCAGGTCATTTAAGCTGGATGGTGGAAAATATTGAAAAGCTGACTGCGACCAATCCAGAGGCAGAGCCTGCACTGGTGGAGTTGTTCAGAAGTGCGATGAATGGTGGCGATTTGTACACTGCACTCTTGAGGCTCGATTACTTAATCGAGCTTCGGGATAAATTCCCAGACGCCGTGGCGCCACATATGTCACAGATGCTGGGAAAGTGCACCCCTGGTCCTTATTATCATTGGAATGATTTTGCCCGTTGGAGCAGTAATGACATTTTAGAGGCGATGGATTCATTGAAAAATATGATGGGACGTTTCGACAATCCGAGGATGAGGCAGCAGCTGGTGGAATTGTTCGCTGAGAATCCGGAAATGTGTAGGCGGCTGGATAAACTTAATGGTGTAACGCCAGAAAGCTTAGATACGGCGATCAAACTATCACAATGTCCTAATATTCACCTAAGTATAGAGCAAGGGATAGAAATGTATGCTAAACACGGCGGCGATGGGTGCCAGCGATTGCTAGAATTTGCGGGAAAGTATCCGGATGTTGAGATTAGCCCATGGCTGATGAAAGAGTGTGTTGAAAATTCAGAAACATTTCAGCAATTTGAAAACCTTGCGCAAACGCCAATGGACATCGAAAATTCAGTGAAATTTTCGCGATTAGAAAACCT
>JAITBR010000033.1 GCA_031283485.1 Puniceicoccales bacterium
AACTACCATTTGTCAAGCACTGCTTGCTAACATGAAATCTTCAAAACATGTTACGATTTTACTCGATAATCCTCCGAACACGGAGCATGAGATGCTGATTGAAATTTGCATGAAACTCGGCGCTCCACACATCGGCGATAGTGTCATAGAGAGCCGTGAGGTTATTAAACAGATACTATCCAAGGAGTTGAAAAAGAAGCACCATGCCGTCCTTATGATCGATGAAGCGCAAAACTTATCATTTAATATGCTGGAAAAAGTTCGGTTACTATCAAATTTGGAAGCTTGTGATGGCTCGGATAAGTTATTGCACATAGTTCTCCTCGGCCAACCGGAACTCAAAAAAAAGCTGAAGGCAAATTCGATGAGACAATTGCGCCAAAGGATCCTTGTTTACTACGATCTGCGCCCGTTTAAAAATTTTGAAGTGGATTGGTACATCAAGCACAGGTTGGAATGTGCTGGCAGTCAGGGATTTCCGCTTTTTACTTTTTGGGCGAAACGGAAATTATTTTTTGAAAGCAAGGGCATACCAAGAGTTATAAATAACCTCTGTGACAAGGCGATGCTATCTGCATTTGTAAATTCTTCAAAAGTCGTTACCTATAAGGATGTTGCAAATGCTGCAAAGGATATTAGAAAATTGAAATGAGTATTATACGCAAAGCAATGCAGCGCAAAGACGAAAATTTGCAAAAACCTTCACCGGTTGTTGCCTTCGCTGATATTGATAAAAAAACAATTAGTGGATGCTATGGAATCGATAATCTATTTGCGAGGAAAAGTCGCAAATTGTCTTTCGTTGAGTTTTGCAATGGATTGAAAGATATTTTCTTAGCAATCCCAATTTTTACATTTAAGTTGATTTCAGTAGCGTTTGATTCTGTAAAACGCCCAATTTGCGCTTTCGGTATCATGTGCACCGCGGTGGTAACCTTCGTTGTTCAGGCCTTTACTGGAGAAGGTGGTGCGGAGGTGGGAAATTCGTCAATTGCCGAAAGTGTCGTCGCAGTTGAAAATTTTCCTGCGATCGGCATGAAGAAAACAAGAATCATTTCCGACATAAATGGGCATATTTCCGCGGCTCATGCAAGGGAAAACAGTAATTCCAAAGGAATAGTTGTCCCGGGGGCGAGCGATGGGAAAAAGGCCATCACCAATGTTGATCGCAAGAAGGCTACGCGCACATTTGAGGCCAAGTTGCGCAATTTTTTTGCCGAGCATGCGGTTTCTGATGTGGCGTGCGCCAACGGCCGCTGCCAATTAAAATTGCGGGATGGGATTTTTGTAGAACATTCCATTCTTTGCAATCACCCAAAGATAGTTTTGGAATCATCAACGGATGATGAAATTGTTTTTTCAGATGGAGCTGGTACTTTTTGTGCACTGACAATTGAAAGTTTATTGCGCTAGATTTCATTTTTTAATTGCAAAATGTAAGATGATACCTACCACTTTTGCTGCGAATGGCTGAAGATTTTGGCGAACAGTTTGCCGTTACCCGTGCGGCGCTAGGCTTGTCGATCGGCGAAGCTGCTTCTAAGACAAAAATCAGGGCGGAGTACCTCGAGCTCATTGAAAATGGAGATCTCAACCTAGAGTTGCCAGTTGTCTATATTCGTGGGTTCGTTAGGAATTATGCGAAGTTTCTTAGGCTTGATGTGGAAGCAGTCATGAGAGAATGTCCCGTCAGGGGGGTTTGTACCATGGATTCGTTGCAGCACGCCAGCGAGCTAATTGAGAGTGCTAAACAGGAAGGGGAAGAATTTTGTGATGTGCGTGATTGTCAACCAGTTAAAACCGGAAAAAATAGGATCGAAAATATGTTTCTCAAGTTACGTGAAAAGTGCTCAAAGACGTTCGGAAGGAAGCTGATCATCTTAGCCGGGGTTGGAGTGGCTTTTTTGCTGCTTTTGATTGTTATTTTTGTGACGCGTGAAAGGTGGCATTCCTTTGATCCGCGAGGCATAACACCTGTGGCAGCTGAAATGATTCCGAGCAAATCCATCACACTGTCCGCAACTGGTTCAGTAAAGATTGTTGTTCGAGATAGGGAAACATTAGAGAAAGTTTATGCCGGTAACTTATTGTCGGGCACGGCCAAGACGATATCCTATTATAGGCCGGTTCAAGTTTTCTATGACCGTGGCGAGCATTTGCTAATTCAGCAAGACAGTGGTGAAAAAATTTATCCTCAGCCGGGTCGAGGTGGAGTGGAAATCAAATAGGATCTAGATATGAATATCACCGTATTTGGAGCAGGGGCGTGGGGTACTGCCAAGGCATTGTACTGCCGGCGTATTGGTCATGCTGTTACCCTAGTTCCGAAGTTTGCAGAGCAGGCCGATGTAATGTTGAGCAAGCGTGAGAACGTTGATTTTTTACCTGGCATTCCATTGCCGGAAGATATTGAAATTACGATCGACATTGAGCCTGCTTTGGATAAGGCGGAAGTGGCGTTTATTGGGTGTCCATCGGTCGGGCTAATGGATCTGTGCAATGATATCAGGGCGGCCGAAAAACTTGACAGGCGACCGTTTTTAATATCCCTTTGCAAAGGGATACAGTCCACAAATCTCGATACTGCGTCCGTGATAATCAAGCGTACTCTGCCGAAATTTGAGTTTGGAGTTTTATCCGGTCCGACAAATGCCCGAGAAGTCGCTCTAGGACTTCCAGCTGCGGTGGTCCTCGCCGTAGATTCTGGCGATGCACAGTTACTGCAAAAGATATTAGCCTCTCCATCGATGCGAATTTATACTAATAGTGACGTTCTTGGGATTGAGTTGGCTGGTTGCTTGAAAAATGTTTATGCAATTGGGGCAGGTGTGTGTGACGGCCTTAAACTCGGTGATAACGCGAAAGCGGCCTACATGACGCGAGCACTGCGTGAAATGATCTCAATTGGGTGTGCACTCGGCGGCTCCAGGGATACGTTTTATGGATTGAGCGGTTTTGGAGATTTCGTTGCAACATGTATGGGGTCGTGGAGCCGAAATCGCACATTTGGAGCACGTGTGGGAACTGGTGAAAATGTCGAAGAAATTTTCAAAACCCAGAAAGCTGCAGTCGAAGGCTATCAAACTTCGAGAGCGTTTCACAACATCTGCAGGGAGCGTGGCATTGACGCGCCGATAATCGGCGCGATATATGCCGTGTTGTACGATGGTCGAAATGTGCAGGACGCCATCAGTTCTTTGTTCAATAGACCGTTAAAGTCTGAACTTTAAAGTGGGCATGAATGGCCGAAGATGGTAAAATGCGATAGAAAACATCCCTATGCGTCAAAGTTAGTCGCGCGCGAGCGCCTGAGTAAAGCAGGTAGTAGGAAAGATGTGTACCGCCTGACATTTGATATTGGGGATCTGGATTATGTCTGTGGCGATGCCCTAGCTGTTTATCCCAAAAATGACACGCGTGAAATTGATCTAATCTTAAATATGTTAGGATTGAATGGCGGCGAAAGTACCGAAATTCACGGTGTTGTGCGCCCAATTCGCAGTGCTTTAATTGAAGAATTTTGCATTACACACTTGCCGAAACGTTTTTTGGATGCTTTCGCCCAAAAGTTAACTGAGCGTGCCAGAGTCATTTTTAATGAAATTTTTCGCAATGAAAATGAAAATCAGTACTCCTTGTTGGAGCTTCTAGGACGATTTCCCGGCGTCAAAATAAGCCGTAACGAATTGTGTAAATTGCTAAAAAAAATGCCTCCGAGATTGTATTCCATCGCATCCTCCAAGAAATCTCATGGAGATAGGTTGCGCCTTATCGTTGGAACGGTTAGCTATCAAAATTTTCTCGGTAACGTACGCAGGGGTGTTGCCTCAACATACCTGACATCGCGCATGCAAATTGGAGATTGTGCAGATGTTTACATTGCCAATTCCTCATTTAGACTGCCTGCGAATGTATCAACGGATGTAATAATGATTGGTCCCGGCACGGGGCTTGCCACATTCATGGGCTTTCTCTGTGAGCGTGAGTATTTGAGGAATGTTGGCCATTCAATCGGGCGTAATTGGCTGTTTTTCGGCGATCATCACAGATTTTCGGATTTTTGGGAGGAGGAGGAGCTACTCAAATTGCAGAAAATTGGGGTATTGAATCGCTTGGATTTGGCCTTTTCTCGTGATCAAGATTATAAAATATATGTTCAAGATTGCATGTTTGAAAAACGCGAAGAACTGTGGAAGTGGATAGCTAACGGGGCAAGTTTTTACGTTTCCGGTGATGCCAAACGCATGGCAGTGGATGTTGAAAACATGCTGAAAAACATAGCAATTTCCGTAGGAAAAATTGAAGCAACGGAAATCGATAGCTGGCTAGATGGTCTGAAAAAAGCAGGCAGGTATCAAAAAGATGTGTACTAGTTTACTTGCTTATTGCCCGATATAAATTTCATGATTGCTTCATTAAGTACCTCCCCTCCTTCGATTATGCCTATCTCCACCTTTAGAAAATATGTTTGGAGTGGATAGGTATAGTCCTTTGGTATGCGCACGGCGTCTTTTTCCGTTGTAACGGCAAAGTTGGCTCCATGGCGACACGCAGCATTATACATGTGATCGAGCTCATATTTTGTAAACCTGTGGTGATCGGTGAATCGTTTCCCGTATACGATGTTTGCCCCTTGTGTTTTTAAAAAATGCTCGAAGCTGTCTGGCATCGCAATCCCGCTGAATGTACAGATTGCTTTAGCATTGAGTGCGTTAACTTGCAGTATATCTTTTTCGTCGGTGAGAGAACGTAGGTATTTCGGTTTGTGACAGCACTTGATCAGGTTCGCCTTCGGTAGGATTTTGCGAATTGTGCTTTCCACCGACCTATCTCGGCCGATATCAGTTTTTGTCAGCAGTATGTATGATGCTCTCCTCAGATGATCGATTGGTTCACGAAGGATTCCGCGCGGAAGAAGTTTGCCATTTCCAAATGGATTTGTTTGGTCGATTAGGAGTAAGTTCATGTGGCCACGTAAGGGCAAATATTGGAAACCATCATCCAAAATCAATATGTTTGCGCCATACTTTTCTATGGCATAGCGACCGGCTTTTACGCGATCTCTGTCAACAATTACGATCACTCCCGGCAAATTTCTAGCCAGCATGTATGGTTCATCGCCGGCGAGTTCTGAACCAAGTAAAACTCTTTCCCCATTACTTACAACGCGCGGAGGAAGCTCACTGGCATGCGTCATCCACCGAAAAAATGCTTTTAATTTCAGTTCTCTCTTGCTTTTGTATCCTCTGCTCAATACGGCAACCTTCCGCCCTTTTTCGGAAAGTTCACGGGCAAATTTTTCCACAACTGGAGTTTTTCCAGTTCCACCGACCGTTAAATTTCCCACAACAATCACCGGACATCCTAGAGATTGAGACAAAAAAATATTTTTAGAATATAGCCAATAGCGCATTCGAACAATTTTTTCGAATATTTTTGAAAAGATGAGCAAAGGGTAAGTTATGAATTTTGTACATTGACTGCGATCGTAGATAATGTCCGCGCCAAAGGATTCAAATTTTCCAATTTTGCTTAGCAGGCGTCGGAGTAATTTTTTACCAAAAAAGCGAATTTTTCTAAGCATTCGCATGGTAATTTTTATTTACGAACTTTGTCACGTAAAATTGTCCTTCATCGAACAGGGTGCATTCTTTTATGAACATTGATTTGAATTTGGGAAATTTTGCATCGCCGTCGTAATTTCCCCTAATTGTACTTACATATAATTCGCGACAAATTGGTAATAGTAGTTGATAGATGCTGCTACCTCCACAGATCCAGGCGTTGTCTGTCAAGCTCAATAATTCTTCCACAGAATGTACAACAATCCCGCCGAGAATGTTCATATCAGAACGGGAGAGTATAATATTTCTTCTGTTTGGCAAAACTTTTCCAATGGATTCAAAAGTTTTGCGGCCAAATAATACCGTTGAGCCTTTTGTCATATCGCGAAAAAATCTTAATTCTTCCGGAATATGCCAGGGAATTTTATTTCCAAGACCAATCGTGCCATTTTCGGCAACGGCGGCTATGGCTCGGAAGTTATGAGTTTTTAGCGTAATGCTAACCGAATGTTTTGCGAATTTCATATTGCGATTTGTGCCCGTATCGTTGGATGGGGGTCGTAATCAACGAGTTCGAAATTTTCATATTTGAAAGAGTCAATATCCTTGATGGTTTCATCGATTAACAGTCTTGGGAGCTGCCGCGGTTTGCGCGATAGCTGTTCCATTACCTGGTTGATGTGGTTTTTGTAAATGTGCAAATCCCCAAATGTGTGTACAAATTCCTTCGGTTTCAAATCGCATACCTGAGCAACCATTTTTGTGAGGAGCGAGTAAGAAGCGATGTTGAATGGTACGCCAAGGAACATATCTGCGCTACGCTGATACAATTGGCAACTCAAACCACCGTCCATCGACACGTAAAACTGAAAGAATGCGTGGCACGGAGGAAGGGCCATTTTGTCGATTTCACCAGGGTTCCAGGCGACAATTATATGCCTACGCCCGAATGGATCATTTTTTATACCGTCGATTACTTTCGCAATTTGGTCGACAAATGTCCCATCGGCGGTGCGCCATCTTCGCCACTGAGAACCGTAAACTGGGCCCAATTCTCCATTTTTATCCGCCCATTCATTCCAGATTTTTACGCCATTTTCCTGCAAATATTTTACATTCGTTGCCCCCTTTAGGAACCAGAGAAGCTCGCATATAATCGATTTTAAGTGTATTTTTTTTGTTGTTAGGAGCGGAAATTTTTCACTGATATCGAATCGAAGTTGTGCTCCAAATAGCCCGATGGTGCCCACCCCGGTACGATCTGGACGCTCTTCGCCCCGGGAAAATACCTCACTTAAAAGTTTCAGATAATTGTGCATATGAACTGACTTTTCTGATATGGAAGTTTGCAATTTTTACAACACAAACAACAAACCTTTCATTCGCAAATGTTGCAGAAATTTACAAAAATAAGCTTGACACCGTCACCTGTTATAATGAGAGGGAAAGATATGAATCTACTAGTCACTTCCATTATGCGGTATGTATTTTTTGCATTATTTACACTGTTCGTTACATTTCAAATAAATCGAGCGCATGCGGATTCATTGCAAAAGGCGGGCGACATCCTTCAATTTGCAGTTCCAGCTTATGCATTTGGCTTAGCCATGTGCGAAGAAAACAGAGACGGAGTGAAACAGTTTGCCTATAGCATAATATCTTCACAGGCAACTGTGCATGTACTCAAACAGGTTACGCAACAGAAAAGGCCATGCTTTAAAGAGGGAGACAAAAAAAATTCGTTTCCAAGTGGACATGCATCAAGTGCCTTTGCCGGTGCGGCATTTATTCACAAAAGGTATGGATTTAAGAAAGCCATAATTCCCTATGGAGCTGCCGTGTTGACCGGTGTATCCAGGGTTAAGACCAAGAAACATCACGCAAGAGATGTTATAGCAGGGGCTTTGATTTCAGGTTTCTGGACTTTGTGTTTTGTCGATAGGCTTGATAAAAAGGAAGGTGTGGTATTATCTTCCGATGAGGATGGAACAATTCTTGCCTATGAGATGAATTTTTAAGCAATTCACAGCTTAACAGTCCGAGGTATGGTTGAAGTAAAAATTCGTGACTTTTCCATCGAGCAGGTGGCTAACTCTGGGCAATGCTTTCGGGTAAATAGGGTCGGTACGGAAAATGTATGGCAAGTTGTAGCTCTTGGTAGGGTATTAAAAATACGGCAAATGGATAAAACCACACATATTTTTCAATGTTCTTTGGATGAATATAAGGCCGTTTGGGTTGATTATTTTGATTTTGAGAGGGATTATGGTGCGATAAAAAATTCAATCTTAAGCGCCAATGATCCGTATTTGAGCAGAGCAATCGAATGTGGGTTTGGCCTCAGAATTCTCAAACAGGATATCTGGGAAGTTATGGTAAGTTTCATAATTTCACAGCGAAACAGTATTCCCCGGATTAGGAGTACCATAGAGAAATTGTGTGCACCGCATGGGGATGTATTTCCTTCTCCACAAACTTTGGCAAAATGTAGTGAGAAATTTTTTCGCGACATTGGCTTGGGCTATAGGGCAGAGTATCTGGTGAATGTGGCTAGGGCTGTGGATAGCGGAACATGCGATGTGGAATTTTTGAAAATATTGAATTGCCAAGAAGCAATTAAATATCTCAAACGCCTCTCCGGGGTAGGAGAGAAAGTAGCTCATTGCATTGCCCTATATGGGTTGCACAAGTTAGAAGCATTTCCAATGGACACATGGATCCGCCGAATTGTGGAGAAGCAATACGGAGAAAATTTCGATACCAGGCTATTTTCAAAGTATGCCGGAGTTGCTCAACAATACATGTTCTTCTACCAAAGAAAACTGGAAAATAAAAACCACATCTAAAGATTTTATCTTACGAGGGGCTATTTGTCCTGAATATTGAGAATTTTTGAAATTCCAATCAATTTGTCATTGTTCGACAAAGCAATTAGGCGTACGCCCTGCGTTGTCCTGCCGATTACACGAATGCCACTGACCGGGGAACGTATCGCCTGTCCACCATCGGTGATCATCATGATCTCATCGGAATCACTGACCGTAAGAGCACCGGTTAATCTGACACCACTGCGAAGTTTCATGGCAATGACGCCAGATCCCCCACGTTTCTGCAGGCGATATTCATCAAACTTCGAGCGCTTACCCTGCCCATTGTCAGCTGCCAAAAGAAATGTTGCGCTGTCATCCACTATCGTCATCGCACAAACGGCATCTCCAGATTTTAGGGAAATACCACGAACCCCGCGCGTCGATCTACCCTGATCCCGCAGGTCGCTCTCATGAAAACGAATGGACATGCCCATGGAAGTAATCATGACGAGTTCATTGCTGTTATTGGTCAAAACTGCCTCGATCAGAGAATCGCCTCCATCGATTTGGATGCCAACTATGCCGCTGCACCGAACGTTTTTGTATGCTTCAAGGCATGTTTTTTTTACAATGCCGTTTTTTGTGCAAATTACGAGGTACTTATCCGGCAAAAAATCCTGAAAACATAGCACTGCTGCAATTTTTTCATCCGGTTGCATGTCGACCAAATTTACAATTGCGCGACCTTTCGATGTGCGCGAACCATCGGGAATTTCGTAGGCCTTTTCGACATATACCCTTCCGCTATCCATCACAAACATGATATTATCATGCGTATTCGCGGTGAAAAAGTGTTCTATGGAATCTTCTTCATGCTGCCCTGCCCCGATCACACCCTTTCCACCGCGCTTTTGGGAACGGTATGAACTTACAGGTGTACGCTTGATGAATCCTTTGCTGGTTACCGTCATTGCGCAGCACTCATTTGCTATAACATCCTCAATTTTAAATTCTCCGGAATCTTCTTCGATACTTGTCATGCGTGGCGAAGCGTACTTGTCCCGCATGAGTGTAAGCTCTTCCTTAACGACGTCGAGTAAAATTGTATCATTCCCCAGGATCCTACGATAGCCTTCAATAGTTTTGCACAGTTCAGCGTACTCGGAATCAATCCTGTTTCGCTCCATGCCCGTTAGCTGGTACAAGCGCAGTTCCAAAATGGTTAGCGTTTGCTGCTCACTGAGCGGAAACCTGGTCATCAGTGCGATCTTAGCATCATCCCGGTTATTTGCCGCGCGAATAATGCGCACGAATTCATCAAGATTATCTAGCGCTATCTGAAACCCGGTAAGAATATGAGCACGCACTTCAGCTTTGCCTAAACGAAACTCTGTGCGGCGGGTTACAACTTCGCGCCGGTGCTCGATATAGCATTCCAGAAGCTCCTTAATGTTCATTTGCCTCGGACGCCGCTGGTGTAGCGCGAGCATAATTACGCCAAAGGACGATTCCAATTGGGTATTTTTATAAAGTTTATTTATCGCGACGCGCGTAACTGCATCACGCTTAAGTTCGACCACTATGCGAGTATTTTCATCCGATTCATCGCGTAGATCACTAACTTCATCTAGAATTTTTCCGTGTATCAACTCTGCGATACGCGTGACCAACATCGCTCTGTTAACGGCATAGGGAATTTCAGTTATAACTATCTGTTCCCTGCCACCTTGGCCTTCTTCGATTGATACAACCCCGCGTACCTTAACAATTCCGCGTCCCGTTTCTAAATACCTCCTAATGCTTTCAGTTCCGACTACAGCGCCTC
>JAITBR010000084.1 GCA_031283485.1 Puniceicoccales bacterium
TTTTTCCACAAAATTGGGCCCAAACCAATGGAAAATCTCGGGACATACAAACCGCATACCTTTGCCGCTATGTAATGGCCAAGCTCGTGAATAATCACCAAACTGCAGAAAATCAGTGCAACCAATATCACCGACCAAACTGCACTGATTACGCTAATAATACTAAAGATTGTTTTCAGCACAACGCTACCTTTGGTATACATGTAACAGTACACGCAAAACGATGTTGGTATAACAAGCTGCTATAACATCATCCAAAACAATTCCCCATCCACTGCGAAATCTTTCGAAAAATTTTATTCCAAGTGGCTTTAGGATGTCAAAGGCACGAAAAATTAAAAAGCCAAGCAAAAATATTATAACATGCTTTAGTTCTTGGAACAAGAAACACACCGGCATGGCAACAAACTCGTCCAGGATCACACAGCGCGGATCTTTACAGCAAAAAGCACGCTCCGCCACTGAACACACGTAAATGGCAAATATTATCAGTCCAATGCATACCACTGAAATTGTATTGCCGCCGAAAGTCTTAAACAGAAAATAGGAAAATATGGTACCCAGAAATGCCCCGGCCGTCCCCGGCATGAAATGTATGTACCCAATGCCCCACAATGTAGCAATGTTAACTAGAAATCTATTACGCATTGCTAATCCGCAAGTAAATGTTTATGCTGAGCGGTGTACGCCAAACCAGATTTGATCGTTAGGTAAGTTGCGTATAAAAAGAGGACCATCCCGATGGTGCGCACAAAACTCGCCATCCAAACCGGAATAAACCAGCTGAAGTCGCATACAATGGCATGCCAAAGTAAAAAAAATCCCGTTGCTACAATTTGCAAGACGGTTTTCAATTTACCTTCCCTGCTGGCGGCTAAAACAATATTGTGCTTCGCCGCAACCAGGCGAATCCCCGTTACAAAAAACTCTCGCCCGATGATTGATAGAACAAAAAACAAAGACCAACGCGGTAAGATATTTAATGTGAGCATGGCAACCAATAGCCCTACTATAAAAATTTTATCGATCAGCGCGTCAATGAACGTTCCCAGCGTTGACGCGATGTCATATTTTCTAGCGAGATGTCCATCCAACCAATCGGTCAAACTCGTCAAAACAAAAATCACGAATCCGATGCTTGCGCTGCCAATAAAGCGAAAGTACACAAAAGATGTTACCACAAACAGCAGTGGGATACGTGATAAAGTTATGTAATTTGCTAAATTCATGGCGACAGTAGTCAGAGAATTTACAAAAAAGATTGTTGCAACCAAAAATCGCAATTTTTTGATATGTGAGTATGAATAACTGTATTACGCTGGTTACCATGGCCGCTGGAAGCAGTACCAGATATGGTGCTTTCAAACAACTTGAAACTTTCGGCAAGCATGGCCTAACGATCACCGAATACAATATTTTGGATGCTATTTCAGCAGGTTTTACAAATTTCGTACTCGTAATACGCGATCAAATGGCAGATGTTTTTCACAGACGATTAACCAATTTAATCCCAGACGATTGCACATTTTCTTTGATTTACCAGCGCGAAGAAAAAGAGCTATGTGAGTATTGTAATCGCACAAAACCGTGGGGCACTGGACATGCGGTACTCTCAGCCAAATCGGCGATTGACAGCAACTTCGGGCTTGCAAATGCCGATGATTTGTACGGAAACAACGCAATGAAAGTACTCGCCAATTTCCTCAGAACGGTAGATGAGAATTCCACCGTTTTCGCCAATGTGGGCTACGGAATGGCGGACACCATTTCCGCAAATGGCACCGTATCGCGTGGGGTGATGTCCGCTGATGGCGATGGAAACCTAGTCCAAATAGCCGAGCACAGTGTGTCACTTTGCGACGATAAAATTTATTCCGACAGCGGAATTGAACTTGATGGTAATACGCTCGTGTCAGTAAATCTCTGGGGATTTACGACAAAAATATTTAATATCCTCGGTGAGCAGTGGGCACAATTTGCCAAAAACCTCACCAATCCAACTTCTGATGAATTTTTTCTGCCATCGGCGATCGATGCGATGGTACGAAATGAAAAATGTAGGGTCAAAGTGCTGCGAACAAGCAGCAAATGGCATGGAATCACTCATCTGGAAGATAGGTTCGAACTTGATAAATACTTCCAATAGGTGAAAATTTTTTACTAAAAAACAGCAGATTTCATAGAAAATGGTGCATAGAAACGTTTTGTACTTGCAAAATAACGTTTCGCATTCAATTCTTCTCCTTGAGTCTAGCACAAGGAATTCAAAATGAATAAATCTGAATTAGTAGATGAGATACAAAAAATTCAAGGGGGAGACTGTTCGAAGGCATGTGCCGAGCGCTCGCTTGATGCGGTTTTGCAGGCAATTGTTAGCGGCGTCGCCAGGACCGGTTCCGTACAGCTGGTAGGATTTGGTACGTTTTCCGTGACGACGCGTGCCTCGCGCATGGGAGTAAACCCGAAGACAAAGGCAAAGATTCACATACCCGCTTCGAAATCGGTAAAATTTAGGGTCGGAACGAAATTTAAGAGCGTCGCGAAGTAAGGCTTGGAAATTTAGATGGGGCTGATTGTCGAAAATTTTTTGCCAGTTGGTTTTTTATGAATATATTCCGGCGGTTTTGGACTAGATTGCAGCGCGGCAAACCGCCTAACATTGGAGCATACGGTGAGGCTGTAGCGGGTGAATTCATGAAGAAACGGGGCTATTCCATTGTCACCCGCAACTGGAGATTTGGGCATGGTGAAATTGATATTGTGGCAAGGGATGGTGAAATTCTCGTCTTCATAGAGGTGCGATTGCGCGGTAAAGACGCGGTTGTGCGCGGCTATGAATCGATATCTACGCACAAAAAGAGAACCTTGCACCGAACATGCTTAGCCTACCTAAAAAAATGCACAAGGGGAGTGATTGCCTACCGTTTTGATGTGATCGACATTGGGCATGATTACGCAACGGGCAGTGATACCATCCATCACTATGAAAACGTTCCTCTGTTTTGAATGGCATCATTTATTCTTGTGTATCGTGAGTTTGACCGCCATTATGCCACTCCATGGATAACTTAGTTGCCGGTAAAATTCTTGTTACTGGTGCCGCTGGATTTATCGGAAGCACGCTCATAGCGGAGCTGAATAGCCGCAGATACGAAAATATTATCGCAAGCGATTATTTGGGCAGTGATGAACGATTCCTGAATCTGATCGGCCTGCGCTTCGAAGAGTACATCGATGCCAGTGATTTGCTACGGATTTTAGGCGAAGGAAATCGATTGAAGCTGTCTTGCATATTTCACCTTGGCGCCTGCGCTAAAACAACGGAGCAAAATTGCAACTATTTAATGCGCAACAACTATGAATACACGAAAACGCTCGCTTGTTTCGCCGCAAAATATGGCATCAGGTTTGTCTATGCATCCTCTGCAGCAACGTATGGAGACGGCTCGAACGGCATGGTGGACGATGAAACAAAATTTGAAACGTTGCGCCCGTTAAATGGGTATGCCTATTCCAAGCATCTTTTCGACATATTTGCCAGGAACAATAAATTGCCAGCCTATGGAATGAAATATTTCAACGTGTTCGGACCCAACGAGTATCACAAAGGAGACATGAGGAGCGTTGTAGCAAAGGCGTACGAATCCATACGCGCAACCGGTAAGATGCAGCTATTCAAAAGTGAAAATCGACAGTACGCCAACGGACAGCAAATGCGAGACTTTCTTTACATTAAAGATGCCCTTGATATGACAATTTTTCTCGCAAACGTCGAATCTGTGATAGACAATCAAACAACCCATGGAATATATAACTTTGGCTCTGGAGAGGCTAGAACTTGGGTGAATCTCATCACTCCAGTTTTCAAAACTATGGGCGTTCCAGTTAACATTGAATATGTCGATATGCCGAAGGGGCTTGGAGAGAAGTACCAATACTTCACGAAGGGAGACATTAGTAAGCTGCGCCACGTTGGGTACGTCGGAAAATTGTTTACGCTGGATGAGGCTGTAACTGATTATGTTAAAAATTATCTAATTCTTGGAAATAAACGCATGCAAGACGTAAAAATTTCTTTCGTCAGGAGCTGATATTTGTTTATTCTTGCTTCACATTTCCATGAAATTTGATCAATACATAGATGTTTCAAGAATAATAGATTTAAAGAGCGCTTCTCTCGATGGTGCTCTTCGAGAATTGATATTAGCGTGCAATCTACACAATAGCATTTCCATCGAACGGGTGGTATCTTCCATAATGGAGCATGAAAGAACTGTTACGATGTGCATAGGAAATGGCGTAGCTGTACCGCACACACGCTTGAATGTTGACATTTCAATCATACTGGCGTTTGGTAGGTGTAAGAATGGATTCGTTAATGCACCTGATGAATACAAGGATGTGCGTTACATTATGCTCATGCTATCTTCAAACAGTGAGCCCATGTACTTACGCACACTCACAAGCGTTGTTCATACGTTGCAAAATAGCGTCATAGTTGACAGTTTTAACCGCTCCCACTCATTCGACGCGCTACAGAAAAGAGTTCTCGCAGTATTTGCCCCAAAAAAGAGAAGTAGACTCGGAGAATCGAGTGAAAACGCAAACAAATTTTTTCTGGAAGAAACATGTAAACTTGCACACGCTTCCACGTGCTCGACGGTATTGTTACTTGGCAGTTTCAACCTTGATGGAGTTGATCTTCAGGAAATATTCGATGATACGAAAGTGGTCATCGCCACTTCCAGGCCGAATGAATTCGATATAACGGCAGCAAACGTTCATATCATTTCCCCGCTGTTGAGTTCGAGCTCTGCACACTGGCTGTATGAATTTCGCAATGCAGTTCTTCTCGGCCTTGCAAAAAAAGTCATAAAGCACAATGAAAAGGTTTGCTGCGTTGGTAGTAATGCACAGGGCGACACACTTGATACCCTATTTATAATAGATGTTAAACAGGAATTTTGCTCCATATTTACTTCAGAAACACAGTTCCTAGTGGAAAGCGTAAAGCCAGAGGTTTTGGAACGTGTGCTATCTATCGCTTCGGAAATTTCCATTGAAGGGCGTGAAGGTAAGCCCGTTGGCTGCTTGTTTGTGATCGGCGATATGAATAAGATAAGAGAATTCATTAAACCTCTCGTCCTCAACCCATTTTTTGGCTATGGCGAAAAGGAGCGCAACATATTAAACCCATTCATGGATGAAACTGTAAAGGAGTTTTCCATGATCGATGGTGCGTTCGTCATTCGCGGAGATGGCATAATAGAATCTGCCGGCACGCTGATAAGCACGCCAAAACACAATATCGTCATGCCGAGTGGGTTTGGTGCGAGACATGCGGCAGCGGCTTCAATATCATGGGCGGCGGAATGTGTAGCCGTTGTGGTTTCGGAAAGTACGCACCGCGTAACACTATTCCAAAATGGACAAATGCTACCCCTAGTGAAGAAAAGCTAATGAGATAGTGAAAAGGAAATGAAACTTCGGCTCAAAGGCTCAATCTTTCGGCAATTTCTATCATTGAGCAAAATTCATCGGCAACTAGTGATGCTCCTCCTATCAGACCACCATCGATGTCTGGTTGATTTAGAAGCGCTTCCGCGTTGGCAGTTTTCATCGAACCACCGTATAAAATTCGCACGGAATTCGCCAGGCTCTTGCTGAACATTTCAACCAATTTTCCCCTAATAAAGGAGTGAATTTCTTGCGCGATTTCAGGTGTTGCGGTTTTCCCGGTACCTATCGCCCAAACGGGCTCATAGGCAATTGCCAAATTCTTCGCTCGTTCGCTGGAAATATTCTCCAGACACTTTTTTAACTGCCTTTCAATGGCATCAAAAGTCGCCCCACTTTCACGTTCCATCTCGATTTCGCCAATGCATAAAATTGGCAAAAGATTATTTTCAAGTGCCATATGCACTTTTTTATTTATAAGTTCGTTGCTCTCGCCGAATATTATTCTACGCTCGCTGTGACCCAGGATTACATGGGAAACATTGCAATCGCGTAACATGGAAAAGGATATTTCACCGGTGAACGCCCCTTTCGCTTCGTGGTACATATTTTGCGCTCCGATTTTTAGCAGCGAACCCATTGCCGCTTTATATGCAGCATCAAGGGCAATAAACGGCGGACACACCAGCATATCAATGGCGTGAACCCCTGCGGCACGCTTCTTTATGGCCTCGACTAATGTTACCGAATCGGTAACACCGTTATTCATCTTCCAATTGCCGGCAATTAGAAACTTTCTGTACATAGCTTCGCCCCTCCTAGATTCTGTCAAGAGCCGCAATACCGGGCAATTCTTTCCCTTTGAGAAACTCCAAACTTGCCCCACCTCCGGTGCTAATAAACGTCATGTAATTGTCGTATCCACTTTTGCGAATCGCTTTTCCCAAATCCCCACCACCCACAATGGATATGGTTTCAGAGGAAGCAATTGCTTTAGCTAGGCCAAATGTACCGCCGGCTGCCCGTTCGATTTCAAAAACTCCGAGTGGACCGTTCCACAAAATAGTTCTCGAATGCGCAATCACATTCGAGTATTTTTCCACCGTTTTCGGCCCAATGTCGATTCCACACCACCCATCCGGAATATTGGCGTCAACGCTTTTCGTCTCACCAATTGTCATTTTCTCCGCATCAAACTTGTCCGTAATAATAAAATCGAGTGGAATAAGTATGTTAACACCATTGGTCTTTGCGGCCTTTAAAACATTGCCGGCTAATTTTACTTTATCTCCTTCAACGGGGCTTGTTCCAGTTAAACGGCCACTTGCAGCTAAAAATGTAAATGCCATCACCCCGCCGATTAGTAAGCTATCAGCTTTGTCGAGCAAATTATTGATTATGTCGATTTTATCGCTAACCTTTGCTCCACCAAATATGACAGTAAATGGACGTTCTGGATCCGAAACCCTTGCTCCGAGAAATCCCAATTCACGTTCAATCAAAAGTCCAGCAACTTTTATTTTCACAAAATGCGTGATACCCTCCGTGGAAGCGTGGGCCCGATGGACAGTCCCAAATGCATCATTCACGTAAATCTCGGCCAATGAAGCCAACTGTTTGGCAAAATTTGGATCGTTCTTTGTTTCTTCCGCATAAAATCGAAGATTTTCCAGCAAAACAACGCTGCCATTTGTCATTTTATTAATGGCAAGATTCACATCTTCACCAACACAGTCCGGCAAAAATAACACGGATTGCCCCAAATATTGGGCTAAAATTTTGGCAACATTACCCATGGAATATTTCGCCACACGTTCACCATTTGGACGCCCAAAATGGCTTGCCAATATCACCCGCGCGCCGGATTGCAACAAATATTCTATTGTTGGCAGAGCGGCGACAATTCTGGCATCGTCCGACACAGCTCCGAATTCATTCAACGGGACATTAAAGTCAACGCGCACAAACACCTTTTTGCCACTACAATTTACATCCCTTACTGTTTTTACTCTTTGCACAAACATCTCCAATTGTTCTAATGTGATAGGGGGTCATGCTAACGATTAATTTCAATTTATCAATCATTAATCATCAAAAAATTTACCGTACAGTTCTATGAATATTTCAAATGCTGAGATTTCTTCTTGGGAAAAACTTTGGAAAAAAATGACATACGGGAACAAATTTTGCACGGTGTATGAAAATAAATTTCGACACCCAACGGACAAACGCGAAGGAATTTTCCTATCCATCGACATCTGCGACAGTGTTCAAATTGTTGCAGAAACGGTTGAGAATAAATTACTGCTGGTGCAACAATTTCGATTTGGTAGCGAAAAATTATCTCTAGAATTTCCCGCCGGACGCATGGAAAAGGGTGAAAATATTATTGGTTGTGCGGGACGTGAACTTCTTGAAGAAACGGGATATGTTGGACAAAATGCTGAAATTATCGCTACGCTCTACCAAAGCCCAGCTGTGCAAACGAATAAAACACACGTCGTATACATTGCAAAATGTAAACAAGTTTCCTTTCCGCATTTCGACGAAATGGAGGAAATGATTACACTAATTGTCACGAAGGTTGAACTGGTAAATCTCATAAAATCCGGCGCAATTACTAGCAGCATAACACTGTCCGCCGCTGCCAAATTTTTACTCTGATACGCAACAATGCCAAATTTGGCGATTTCGTTCATTTTATCTTGAAAAAGTTGTAAAATACAAATAATAGTTTAAACGTTTTAACCAAAAAGGAATGAGCATGATTTCTACAGTTGCTGCACCGGCGACAAATCAATGCGCTTGCGATGTAAATTCAGCAGCGTCGGCGACAGATGCGGATAGTGTGACCGGTGTCCATTTGAGAATTTCGCAAAATACCACACCAAGAACACAAATTAACATCCCCACCAGAAGGGTTGAATCTTCTAAGCTAGTTAATCGAAAAATATCCCTAGTGCAAAAAGTCGGCCTAGCATCAATCGGTGCAGTGTTCGGTTGGGTGGCAGGGACTTGGATGGTAGATAATAAATTGTTTTCAGTGATAAAAACAGCTATCACTGAGGTGGGAATAAAAATTGGATCCCTTGCAGCTTCATTTGGATCCTTTACAATGGCACATCCATTTGCAACAGGCGGATGCGCCGTTGGCTGTGTTTCACTTGCCATAGGAGTACACTATTTGCAAAGATTTATGACCCCCAAAGTGCATATCTTGGAAAATTTTACAAAGAAATTCATCAATAGGCACAGCAATAGAATGGTGAATGTTAATGCGACAGCAAAGCGCGACGTGATAAAATATCCATCGCTTGAAAGATTTCAAATGCCTGATTCATCTGAATCTGAAACGGAATCTGACAAAGGTTCAATACAAGCGCATCCTTTGCCTGCCACACCGCATATCCACGCAACGAAAAAAGGTACGCAAACTGCCAAAAGTAGCACGCCACCGATGAATACCCGAAGAAATCAAACAGTTACACCAAATAGACCGAAAATGCCTCAATCTGATAGGCAAAAAACTTGCTCGCGTACACCTCCTCCCAAAATTAAAAAAAGTGAAAATTAAAACATTAAATCCAAAACTTGTGCCGCATCAACGCAAAGTAAAGTGAAGGGTTACTTTGCTTAAAATTTTTGGTGAGCTCTCATTCCACATTCATAAACCTTTAAATATGAATTGGCCATCTTTATGGGCGAAAAATCTTTCCGCATCGCGTACTTTTGCATCGCAACGAAATCTTGT
>JAITBR010000088.1 GCA_031283485.1 Puniceicoccales bacterium
CGTCTCCTCTCCATCGAAAATTTTCACAGATTTATTATCCAAGCGTAAATTTGCCAGAATAGCACCAGCACCAAGATGTGCATAATTGCCAAGAATGGAATCTCCAATGTAGTTAAAATGCGGTGCTTGCACGCCGTTGAGCAGGATGGAATTTTTGATTTCCGTGGAATTTCCTATTATACATCGCTCGCCGATAATACAATTTTCGCGGATATATGCAGATGGACGAATTTCCGTTTCGGCTCCTATGTAACAAGGCCCCCGAATCACACACATGCTCGGAAGCTTGACGGATTCATGGATGAAAACATTGTCGCCAATGTCGCAATTTTTGGGGAAATTTGCCAAAAGATTCTGGGCAGAAGCAAACATTTCCACGGCCAATGGAATTCTATCCAGCCATCCAATTGGCGATTCTCCGGCAAGAAAAATACTACGAAACGTTCCATCGGGGATATCAAAAAATTGTTCGGAAATAATCATAGTTCGTCAAACTTGTCTTTCAATTTCTGGAAAAAACCAACCTGCTTCTTCACTTCCACATTTGAACACTTCGCAAATGCTTCCAGTGCATCACGCTGATCCCTACTCAATTTTTTCGGAACATCAATTTTTACGCGAACATACTGACTTCCACGCATGCCACCATTTAAGTGCGGCATTCCTTGATCTTTCATGCGTAGGACAGTATCGGACTGGGTCCCCTCTGGAATTTTTAATGAACATTTTCCGTCAATGGTCTCGATTTCCACCTCTCCACCGAGAACGGCTATCACAAACGGAATTTTTTGCGAGCAATATAGATCATCTTCATGTCGTTCAAATGTGCGATCATCGGCAACGTAGATTGCGACGTAGAGGTCTCCCGTTGGACCCCCATTTTGCCCGGCTTCACCGTATCCACTGAGCCTTAGTTTCATGCCATCGCTTACGCCGGCAGGAATTTTAACTTTCGCCTTACTCTCTTCGGTTATGGCGCCCGTTCCGCCGCACACTTTGCACGGGCTTTCCAAAATTGACCCAGTTCCACTACACTGCAAACACGTCTGCTGCATGTGAAAGAATCCTTGGTTCATCGTCACATAACCGGAACCTCCACAGGCTGGACAAATCACCCGCTTTGAACCCTTCTCAGCACCTGTTCCGCCGCAAGCCTTGCACTGCACATGCCGACTGTATTCGATAGTTTTTTCTAGCCCAGAAAATGCTTCTCTCAGCGAAATTTGCAGATTATATATTAGGTCACTTCCCCGCGCAGCACGGTTGCGAGAAGTCTGAGAACGACCGCCAAATCCAAACAAATCACCGAAACCACTGCTACCGAAGACTTCACTAAAAATATCAGCCGGATTGCGAAAATTTTCGCCACTGGAGTAGGAGTACGAATAGCTTCTGCGACCACCACCACTTTCAAACGCAGCATGCCCATAGCGATCGTAGGCCGCACGCTTGTCGGCGTCGTGTAAAACGTCGTAGGCTTCCGAAATCTTCTTAAATTTCTCCTCGGCCTCCTTGTTGCCTGGGTTCCTATCTGGATGGCATTTAAGAGCCATCTTGCGATATGCCTTCTTTATTTCATCGGCGGAAGCATTTTTAGCTACGCCGAGCAACGAATAATAATCCTCCTTACCCATTTACCTCGGTCAGTTGTTGCGTTGATACGGACACCGCCGCAGGGCGAATCAGACGATTGTTTAATTTATAGCCCTTGCGAATCACGCAGGTCACTGTATTTTCTCGCAGATTTTCCACATATTCGTGGCGCACACACTCATGTTCGCGGGGATCAAATTCCTGATTTAACGGAACAACTTCATTCAACCCATAGGAGGTTAAAATTTTTTTTAATTGATCAAAAACCATGGCAAAACCAGTTAAAATATCCGCCACTTTGTGGTTTTCCGTGGACTGCAATCCCAGCTCAAAATGGTCCATGACCGGCAAAAGATCTTCAATGATAGCACCGGCTATGAGCGTGCGCATTTCTTCGCGGTCCTTTTGCATGCGCTTTTTGAAATTATCCAAATCAGCTAATGCACGCATGTGCAGGTCAGTTTGGGTGCTCAGCTGCGCCTGCAAGCTTGCCACTTGAGCCTCGGCATTCACACTACCATTTTCACGACTGTGGCAGTTACATTTTTCATCTAAATTTTCGCGATTCTCAGTCATAATAACCTCCCGGAGAAATGATAGCAAAAATCATGCCAACACTCACGTTGCGCCGAAATATAAAATACATCACCCGTCTAATAATGGGCAAAAATTTAGGAAAGAGTAAAGATAATTTCACGGAATAAAACAAATTAGCCGGCGCACAACTAATTCTCCGCCTTGAATCAATTACATTGGCGCCTTCTTTTGCTACCACCGCAACCCGTACCACCCAAATTTACTCGCCCATAGACTATTCCAAAGAGCGCATTTTGAAGTATAGCAAGCGACTAATCCAGGCGTCTGTCGCAGCATATATTTTCTGCTTATCTGTCAATTCCGATTGGCTCCAGTCGCTCAATTGTGCACACTTGGAAATGCGCTTTTTCAAAAAAATCGCCGCTAAATTCCTCAAGCCTGTATAGGGAACTCCGAGCCTATTGCTCAATTCACCAAGGTCAAAAAAATTGCTCGCTTTGAAAGTCGCAAGACCATTGAGGCGTACGATGTCATGACCAACACCAACGCCAACCTTCATCACACTGTCTGCCTCCAGTATGGCTTTTAGCAATTTCAAGCCACCAATCTTATTCAGTTGAAAAATATAAACTCTATTTGTTCCGGCCAATTGAATGATTGAAGGATTATACACTTCTCCTTTTTTGAAGGCTGGTTTGGATTCCGAGTCAAAGCCCAAAATTTCCTCTTTTTTCAATTCAGCAATGGCACACTGCGCTTCGGGGATGGTATCCACGGTAACAATTTTACCCACATACGATATCAGAGGCAAACGTAAAATTTTTTCCTTTGAAATTTTCCTAGGTAGTGAAAGCCTAAAAATTACCCTTTTCAACCATAGAATAATACTTGCAACGTATGAAAACATCCCACATGCGTCTTTTTTCTTGAAAAAAATCTTAAACTGGCATCATCGTCAACAATGAATTTAAAAATCGAACGGCACAGCGGGAGAATTTTCAAAATTCACACCATCGGCGACAGTATTTTAAGAAAAAAAACGAAATTTGTCACGACTTTTGATAAAAATTTACACGAATTAATCGGAGATATGATTGCAACAATGTACGCTTGCGATGGCATTGGATTGGCAGCACCCCAGGTTGGTATGTCGTTAAAAATTGCAGTTATAGACGTGTCTTCGTGTTTGTTGGAATGTGAATTATGCAAATTGGATGGGGAAAATATACAAAATATTGCTACAGTCATGCCTTTGCACCTGATAAACCCGGAGATAATACAGTATTCCTATGAAATATGCAGTCAAAAGGAAGGGTGCCTATCGATTCCGGAATTCTATGGCTATGTCAAACGCCCAATGGAAGTAAATGTATGTTTCGTTGATCGGCAAAACATTGGTCACACACTCACTTGCAATGGAATTTTAGCGCGCTGTGTTCAGCACGAAATTGACCACTTGAATGGAAGATTATATACAGACCTCATGTCCGCCAGAAACAAAAAGCATTTTACAAGGTATTTAGCAATGCGATCCCAGGCGCAGTTATCGGAATGCGACAACAGGAATATTGGAGCGGCGAACGATTTCGAGAGTTGAACTACCAACAAAGAAGTGGCGTATGGCATTGTGGGAATAGGCTCCAATTATCAACAAATTCACATTATTTTCTTGAATATAGCTATCAATTGCACCGGCAACTTCCCCCGTGCGCTCACAGGCAACAACGTTGAGTTTGGCTACATTGCGAAGCATGTTACAAACCCAATCAAATTCATCGCGGGTAGTGTCACTTGGATTAACCGTCAAAATGTGGATCTCGCAATCGCTGAAAAAGGCGGTACGTTCGACAAAATGCAGCGCTCTGTTAACGGGTTCAGAATTATCATAGGCGATCAAAACTTTGCGCAATTCGTGAAATTTATTTGGAACAATCAAGCATGGGCATGCGCTGGCATGCAAAACTCGTTCGATGGTTGATCCTATCCTTCCCTTAGCATGATCCGCATTTTCACCTCGCTTTCCGAGAACAATAAGGTCAAGGCCCGTAGCATTCTTTTTGAAATCTTCAAAAATATCCACCATCGATCCCATGCGGTGATTAAACCTAAACATGCCCTCGCGGTATGCCGAGCGAAACATGCGCATGAGCTTACGTTCAATGCGCTGGGCTTTTTCATTTTCCACGCTTTGCTTAGAATCAATCAATTCTTGAAACAGCTGCACGCCCAAACTTCCGCCAAAATCTGCCACAGTGGATAATTCTAGATTCTGCGGATCGGAAACGTATAAAATATCTATGTATGCCTCCATTAGGCGAGCTAACTCGATGGTATATTTCGCACATGGTGTGGTATAATTCGATCCATCATCGCATAGTAATATGCTTCTCATGAGAGGTCATTATAATCAAAAAAACGCGGCGCTCAAGTTAAAATCAATCGCACATCCAGCGTTTACGCTTGTCTCTCACCGGGATTAGCTAGTATTTCACTTATGTTTTCAATCCTAAACCTACTGGCACTTGAACTAGAAAATAGGAGCAGAGATGAACAAAGCTACATCGTGCTGTCCGATCGAAGCATGGAATTTTTAAGAGGAATTGTCCTTTCGCCCATTGCTAATGCCACCGGGCGTAACCCATCCAAATTGGAAGAACATCCACGGAACATGTACCCGGCGAATACCGTGGCATTGCCACG
>JAITBR010000025.1 GCA_031283485.1 Puniceicoccales bacterium
GTCACGTACCAAATTAGCCTCAAAAACCACTGTAGTAGTGAGACAATTTTTTTCAAAAATTTCATTCAAACTCGTTAAAAACGATTTCAGGCTCCTCATTGAACTAGCACGCCTTCAGTTATTTTTTCAAGTCGCGAAGTGAAATTTATCTTTGAAAAATTATAATACTTCTCCGCCCCGGCGCCTATGGCGCCGGGGCGGTTCAATCAAGCAAATGTCTAAATAATGCTACAATTCCACTAGGTTTTTATTCGTTTTGTCGGGTAATGATCAAGTTGCCATCGGATGTTTCGCGTATTACAAAATCCTTGGAGGAACCGATTGAGTTGAGGTTTCTGTTATTTTTTATTTCAAGAGCTTTTTAATTGTTTTTCGAGGTAAACTCTTCCAAAAGGAACTCATTTGTGCAAATTGACAGCGAGTTTGGTAAAGATTGCTCACCATCTTTGCCTAGAAAAATATGCAGCAAACCTCCATATTTAAAGGATAATATGTACAAGAGCCTTTTGTAATAGGTTGTTTATAGTTCCTAATGTGTATATATTGAATGTTTTTGTGAAGTAAATGCAATTAAGTATGGGCTGGTTTGTTTTCCCGTCCACTGGTTCACTTTTTTATGTTGTGTAGGTATGAAAGTGCTATTTTTTTTCAAGGTAATGCAATGGGTTCATGTTCTGATATTTCGTTTTGAGACACAACGTTTATTTTATGTTTGTCAGCGAAAAACAGTTACGAAATACCAATCGTAAGGTTCTTGGGTTATAAAATTTAAAAAAAGAGGCTGACGTTATGTAAATGCGAGCTTTGAGGGTATTATCTGGAATCATTGCTTCATTTTGAGAAAAAGAATTAAAATGTTCTGGATGTCAAAGAAGAAAGCCAGAAATGTTCTTCGAGAAAATTTTGTCCGTTTTTGTTGTTTTTCTACTACGTTTGCAGAAAAGACTTTAGGTCATTTTACTGTGGATTTATGGGATTTGTTTCACGTGAATTTTTTTTAAAGCTTATTTGTCATTGTGTCATTTCCAAAGAATTTTTCCAATTCCAAATTTTTCATGAATTCTAACGGTGGCAACGGTTTTTTTTATCATGGATTTCACTTCTTTTAAGCTTCGCGGCACTCGATTCGGATAAATGCGACTTTTTTAAAATTTTGCTGGCGGGCCTATCCGTCAGCATCATATGTCCATGAATTTAAGTTGTACAGTGCCATTGATTTGGAAGAAAAGATTGTCGCATTTTGCTCCACAAACGGACCGCGACACAGCCTGAAAGAAAGGGAAGAATTGCTTAAAAGTCGCGTTGGGGCTGCGATTGATGGTAATTTGTAAATGCTTTCTGATTGTTTCGTTTCGAAAGATTTTCATCTCATCAGTACCTTCGCGACGCAACGCGAGAAGAAGCAACACGAAAGAAGGAAAAGGTCTTCTCTCAAAAGGAAATTTAGTGAAACGAATTATGGAAAAATTGAACTATCACATGAGCGACAGCTTTTCCATCTGGAGCGGTTCCAGCGACCATTTCCATCGGCGTATCAACATGAAATTTAAGCCATTGAATTTTACAATTAACATTGGTCATACTCCAAGCAATTCGTGAAATGAACACAACCCACGCCAAGAAGCGGGTGGTATTTGTCAACGGAACCACTTCACCGAAAAAAATAACTTTTCAGACACTTGTTTAATGACTCGCAAAGTAGCCACGGCGAAATGGTATCTATTCACATTTCTACGGCTGTGTTATTATTTTCCTTGTTTCATAAATCGCACTTTCGAATCTCCCACTATAATGCTAGTACTCTTTTCCCGCATCATATTGATTGCTTCCGTCAAATCTTTATCACTTTCGATTCTAAACTGCGGATTTAGATAAGCATCAATTGTTTCCTTAAATATGGACATGGAATCGTTATTCATTACTTTGCCATCCGTCACATAGCTCGCATAAATTGCGGCGGCACTTTCGAAAAATTCCACAAATTGGCGAAGCAATGGAGGCCTCGACTGATTCATATTAACATCGGTGTGAATATTAACATTGGGCATGATTAAGTTCATGATAACTTGGAACATGGCGAAGTTCGTCATTACTGCTGTTATAGCGCTTTCCCATGGGTATCGACGGCTCACTGATGACTCATCGAACGATGACACATATTTTTTAAGTGCTAAAGATTTTTTGAGTTTGGCAATTGTGGCAGTAACCATCAGAGGATGATTTAATTGCACACGAACGGCCACCACGACTCCCCGTATGGCATGGGAAAAGAATTCATTTATGGATTTTTCGCATAACAGGTTCTGTAAACCAGCATCCCATTGAAGAAGGAAAAAAGGGAAAAAAATACCTTCTTTCGATGGCACAAAGGAACTAGCTAGCAGTAGGATAAAACTATCCAGCCTAGTGTCATTATTACTAAATTTCAAGCCACAGCATTCACTGTAAAGCATGTAGCAGCTCGTTATGAAACCAATGAAATTTTCCTCAATTGCTATGGTGGGGTCAATGAAATTTCCTTCAACCGTTGCGGAATCAGTAGAATCTTCTTCGAAGCTGCGCAATCTCATGGAGAGTATGCGTGTAAATATGTAGGCATCAACTCCAAAATGATTGTTTTGTTTTTCGTAAATATTTCGAATAATGGCTTCAAAAGCCTCCATTATCGGGTTATCTTGCGCATTAGCGATTTCCTTCAATCTTTCGAACATGGACATATACTCACTTCTAATTTCCTTTAGCATAGAAACCCATGCGAACATATGCCGTTGCAATCCATCAGCATTTTCAGGATTATTAACCTCGATTGATATTTCCGGGAACGTTAAAATC
>JAITBR010000023.1 GCA_031283485.1 Puniceicoccales bacterium
ATGTCCTGAGTCTTTGATGCGGAACGAGATGTTTTGGCCAGCAGTGCACCAGCTTGAACTTCACTACCGTTTTCAACGACGATTTGTGCCCCAGTAGGTATGCCGTAAGTTGCAAGAACTTTGTCGGAATTTTCACTACCAGAAACGATATCGATGGCGGGGGTTAAATCATCCTTGTGTTCAATGACAATTGTTGTAATCCTTCCCATGGAAGCATCAGCGTCACGCTTGATCGTAACGCCGGAAATAATATCCCGAAAGCGAACAACTCCATTTTTTTCCGACAAAATCGGCATATTATGCGGGTCCCACATGGCCAAAATTGTTCCCTTTTTCACCTCTTCTCCATCGGCAACGGACAACAATGCCCCGGGAACCATGGTATAGTTTTCAATTTCACGACCTTTGGCGTCCAAGAGTTGAATAAATCCTGTTTTATTCAGCACAATATTGGCGCCATCTGCCGTTTGAACAAATTTCAATCCGTTAAATCGCACCGTGCAATCGCGTTTTGCGCGGTATTCAGAAGTCTTTAAAACCTGACTGGCGACGCCACCAACGTGAAATGTGCGCAACGTAAGCTGCGTTCCCGGTTCACCAATCGACTGTGCTGCAATTATACCAACAGCCATGCCACGCTTAACCATGCTATTCGTTGCGGGATCAATGCCATACGCTTTTGCAGGTATCGTGCTTTTAAACATCTGTGTCAGTGGAGACATTATTTTGACCCGTTCTATGCCACATTCTTCGATGCGGTGGGCAATGTCAACTGTTATTAGATCACCGGCTGCAACTATGATTTCATTGGCATCCAAAGGATTTTTAACGTCCTCGCTTGAACATCTGCCGGCGATACGATCGCTGAGACTAACGATTTCATTGTCACCATCGACAATTGCCTGCTTCCAGATTCCGAAGCGATTACCACTATCTTCGTCGCCTATCACGCAATCCATCGCCACGTCACATAATTTTCTCGTCATATAACCGGCATCGGCAGTTTTCAAAGCTGCGTCGGCTAGCCCCTTTCTGGCACCGTGTGTGGATATGAAATATTCCAATACCGACAGCCCCTCCTTAAATGAAGATGTAATCGGCCATTCGATAATTTCTCCCGACGGCTTCGCCATCAGGCCGCGCATTCCACACAATTGACGCACCTGTTGCCGATTGCCGCGTGCTCCGGAATCCATCATCAGAAATACCGGATTGATTCCCGGACGATTGTTATTGCGAGCAAGAGAATCAAATGCTAGTTCGGCAATTTCATCAGTTGCTGACGTCCAAATATCTATGACCTTATTGCCACGTTCTCCGGAGGTGATGATTCCTCTCTTGTATTGCATTTCAACTTCGTCGACTTTTTTGTGTGCGGCTGCGACTATTTTAGCCTTGTCGGCCGGAATTATCATATCATCAACACCAATCGACAAACCTGCGCACATGGCCTCTTTGAATCCGAGTGACTTGAGCCTGTCGAGAATCTCAACGGCCTTTTCTTTCCCCACAACTTTATACGTGTTCAAAATTATGTCCCCCAATTTTCCCTTCGCAACCGGCTGATTAACAAATCCTAAAGAACGTTCAAATATGCCGTTAAACAGCACTCGTCCAAGTGTGGTTTCGATTATTTTATGTTCACTGTCTCCGTAGCGTGTTTTCTTTTTAAAATCCGGATTCGCGAAACGTATGCGATCATGCTTCCTTAGGATACCTTCCGCATCGAGCATCAGAGCCTCTTCGACTGTACTGACAAGGGGCAATCGCTCGCTGTCGGCCTTTTTTTCAGGTTCCAAAGTCAAGTAATAAGCTCCCAGCACTATGTCCTGTGATGGCGTCAAAACCGGCTTTCCGCTGGATGGAGAAAAAACATTATGCGAAGCGAGCATTAGCAACTTAGCTTCCATTATCGCTTCCAATGATAGTGGCACGTGCACCGCCATTTGGTCGCCGTCAAAATCAGCATTAAACGCCGCGCACACAAGTGGATGCAATCGTATGGCGTCCCCTTCGATTAAAACTGGATCGAAAGCTTGAATTGATAGCCTGTGTAACGTTGGAGCGCGATTTAACAGGATCGGATGCCCGCGGGTGACCTCATCCAAAATATCCCACACTTCAGGTGCCTGCTTTTCTATCATTTTGCGCGCACTGCGGACGGTGTGAATGAACCCGAGTTCCTTTAGGCGGCGAATAATGAACGGCTCGAACAGCACCAATGCCATTTTTTTTGGCAATCCACACTGGTGAAGCTTAAGTTCCGGCCCGATCACGATGACCGAGCGTCCACTGTAATCGACGCGCTTTCCCAAAAGATTCTGCCGAAAACGCCCCTGCTTTCCCTTGAGCATTTCACTCAGTGATTTCAATGGACGATTACCGGCGCCCATAACCGAACGCCCGTGCCGATCATTGTCAAACAGTGCATCGACTGCCTCCTGTAACATTCGCATTTCATTGTGAATAATAACATCCGGTGTTTTTAGACTTAGCAGACTTTTTAAACGATTGTTTCGATTAATCACACGGCGATACAAATCATTCAAATCACTTGTCGCAAAGCGTCCACCATCAAGTGGGACCAGTGGACGTAGATCAGGAGGAATAATGGGTAAAGTTTCCAGAATCATCCATTCCGGACGCATATTCCCCTCTAGAAATCCGTTGACAAGTTTCAATCTTTTCGTGATTTTTTTCTTATTTTGTCGAGAATTTGTACTGCGCAATTGTTCCTGAAGTTCATCGGAAAGCTCAGTCAGGTCAATATTTGCCAATGCCTCACGAACTGCCACTGCACCAATCTTTGCTTCAAAAGAATTTTCACCGTACTCTTCTTGCAATTGAACATATTCCTGATCACTAATTAGTTGATATTTTGCGAGCGGTACCGACTTTGGATCGGTGACCATATAACTTTCATAGTAGACAACTTTCTCAAGATCTTTGGCCGTCATATCAAGCATCAATCCCAATCTGCTCGGCAAACTTTTTAAGAACCAAACGTGGGCAATTGGCACAGCGAGTTCGATATGTCCCATGCTTTCGCGGCGTATGCGCGAGACGGTTACTTCAACGCCACATCGCTCACAAACAACACCCTTGTACTTTATTCTCTTATATTTTCCGCAAGCACACTCATAGTCGCGTACCGGCCCAAAAATTTTCTGGCAAAATAATCCGCCCGGCTCTGGTTTAAAAGTTCGATAATTAATTGTTTCAGGATTTTTAACTTCGCCATGCGACCAGGAGCGTATAACCTCCGGAGAAGCGACTGAAATACTCACTCGGTTATAATTACGTCCCAAGTTAAATCCTAAAATTTCCTTTACGTCCTGATTGTTCATCTGATTGTAGCACCAATGTTGTCGATATCAAAAGTCTGGTCATTTTCTAATCTGACGTCGAGGCATAGCCCTTGCAGTTCCTTCATTAAAACGTTAAACGATTGGGGAATACCAGCATCGAGCGAGATGTCACCTTTAACAATTGACTCATAAATTTTTGTGCGTCCCTGTGCATCGTCGGATTTTACCGTTAGCATTTCTTGCAGAGTGTACGCCGCTCCATAGGCTTCCATTGCCCAAACCTCCATTTCTCCGAAACGCTGGCCGCCATATTGCGCGCGTCCGCCAAGCGGTTGTTGCGTAATCAAACTATACGGGCCGACTGCACGAGCATGAACTTTGTCGGCAACCAAGTGGTTAAGTTTCATCATGTATATGTAACCAACCGTGACGCGCTGATCAAATTTTTGGCCCGTACAACCGTCAAACAATTCCGTTTTGCCGTCGAGCGGCAAACCAGCTTCCGCCATTAGTTCCTGAATTTTTTTCTCGGAAATGCCATCAAACACGTGTGTAGCAACCTTAATACCAAGTTTCCTACACGCTGCTCCAAGGTATGTTTCCAAAACTTGTCCCACATTCATGCGACTTGGCACTCCAAGTGGATTCAGAATAATATCAATGGGACGCCCGTTGGGTAAAAACGGCATATCTTCTTGTTTGACTATGCGGGAAACGACACCCTTGTTGCCGTGCCTGCCTGCCATTTTGTCGCCGACCTGTATCTTGCGTTTATTGGCAATGAAGACCTTAACGTTTTTAATCACGCCGGATTCGTCCAAATCTCCGGACTCTATCGCTGCGATTCTGTGTAGACGTTCCTCTTCCAAGTCATCGAATCTCGCCTGAAACTGATCAATGATTTCGAAAATCTTAGTTTTTACCGGTGAAGACGGCATATCTATGTTTCGTCCACTTGCTGCTAATCGGCGTAGCAAAGTTTTAGTAATCTTGCGGTTTGCCGCTAGAATCGTTTCCTCGGTTTCAGTATCGACAATGTCGAGCGGAATTTTTTCCCCTAAAAGTATGCTGGAAAATGCCTCCGTCAAATCATCTCGTATGCAATCGGCCTGAGCGCGAAACTCCTCATTTGCCTTTTTTATGCGCCGACGGCATTCGGACTCGCTAACATCCTCCTTTTCGCGATCGGCTCTGCTCGATATTTTGATATCCATAACAGTTCCGTAGCAACCAGCTGGAGCAATTAGTGACGTATCCTTAACATCGGCCGCCTTTTCACCGAAAATTGCGCGCAATAACTTTTCCTCCGGAGCGAGATCGGTCTCTGTTTTAGGCGTTACCTTGCCCACGAGTATGTCGCCGGGTTTGACCTCTGCTCCAATCTTGATTATCCCGTCGCGATTCAAGTTTTTCAGAGCCTCATCCCCAATGTTTGGAATATCACGCGTGATTTCTTCTATGCCAAGTTTAGTGTCCCGTGCCGTTACCTCATACTCATCGATATGGATTGAAGTGAAAACATCGTCGGAAATCATTCTTTCGCTTAAAATTATGGCATCTTCAAAATTGTAACCATTCCATGGCATAAAGGCCACTAGGACGTTTTTCCCTAATGCAAGCTCGCCGTGATCCGTCGAAGCGCCATCGGCTAGAACATCGCCAGCCTTTATAACTTGCCCCTTGGTCACCACCGGGTGCTGATTGAAACAAGTGGCTGCATTTGAGCGCATGTATTTATTTAGCCTATAAATTTGGGCATGCGGATTTTTATTTTTCAATTCATTCAAGTTCGACGGCAAACATCCATCTTGTGAAATTATAATTCTGTTTCCATCTACGGATGCAACAATCCCATCTTGTTGCGCAACAACAACATGCCCTGAATCATGTGCGATTTTTCCCTCTATACCAGTACCGACGAATGGGGCCTCCGGCAGCAGCAGAGGGACGCCCTGCCGCTGCATGTTTGCGCCCATCAATGCACGGCTGGTATCATCGTGTTCTAGAAAGGGGATCAATCCAGCAGCGATGGAAATAACCTGCTTTGGAGACACATCCATGTAATCCACTTCTGAGGGTAGTACGTCGAGCAGTTGATCGGATTTGCGAACGGCAACCTTGCCGAGCAAATTTCCATCAGCATCCATTTCAGAATTCGCTTGGGCAATGATTTTGCCCTCTTCGTCATCGGCGCTCAAATACACAATTTCGTCGGTTACACAGCCATTTTTTACGGTGCGATATGGAGCCTCAATGAAACCGAACTCGTTTATGCGTGCATAGGTGCTCAATGAATTTATAAGCCCAATATTTGGCCCTTCCGGGGTTTCGATTGGGCAAATTCTTCCATAGTGAGAAGGATGAACGTCACGGACTTCCAGGCCGGTATGTTCACGATTCAATCCACTGGGGCCAAGAGCAGATAGGCGACGCTTATGTGTAACCTCCGACAGTGGGTTAATTTGATCCATGAATTGCGACAACTGACTGCGAGCAAAAAAATCGCGAATCACTGCCATCAATAGCTTTGGATTTAGCAATTTTTGCGGCATTAGCATGTCAACACTTTGATCAAACAGCGACATGCGTTCCCGAATAACACGCTCCATGCGAGACAGCCCAATGCGACACTGGTTGACCAAGAGTTCCCCCACGCCACGCACACGCCTACTCCCAAGATTATCGATATCATCGACAACTCCGGTGCCATTGCGAAGTGAACATAGGTACTTCGTTGCTGCAACTATATCATCTGCGCCGACTACACGATCATCCAAATTTTTATTTAGGCCAAGTTTTTTGTTCAATTTGTAACGCCCAACTTGGCTCAAGTCATATCTTTTGCTGTCCGTAAATGTCTTAGCCCAAAACGTTCTGGCATTCTGCAAATTTACCGGTTCCCCGGGGCGGAGTAATTTATAGATTTCAAACAGGGCCTCCTCCTCGTTGCGAGAATTATCTTTTCTCAAGCTCCTAATTATTAACCCGTCATCAAACGACGTATCGGCGTAGCAAACTCTGTCTATACCCGCTTCTTGAAAGCTTTTGAGTAGAGTCTTTCCGATAGTGTCATAGGCACGCGCAATAATAATCCCACGTTGAATATCGACGATATCATCCGTTAAAACTAAATTTATCAGTGAATCACGATTCAGCAATTCTTCCAGTTTCGATTCTTCGATTTTATAAAACAGTGATAGAATGTCGTGGTCTGAGCTGTATCCAAATGCGCGTAACAGCGTGGAAATTAAAAATTTGCGACGTCTATGCCTGCGATCGAGATACACGTACAAAAGATCATTTTGGTCGGATTGCACTTCGATCCAGGTTCCGCGATCTGGCATGATCCTGAAAGCATACAAATTTTTGCCGCTGGCATGCTGCGTTACTTCGAAGCATATCCCTGGAGATCTGTGTAGCTGGCTTACCACAACGCGTTCCGCCCCGCTGATTACAAACGATCCGCGCTCATTCATGAGAG
>JAITBR010000067.1 GCA_031283485.1 Puniceicoccales bacterium
GTTTTCGGTCGCACGTTTGGCAAGCATAAGTTAGCTCCAGATTTTAGCCCGAACAAAACGCTAGAGGGGCTCATGGGCGGTACAATTTTGTCAATCGTGGTCGGAGTTATCAGTTTCGCCACATTTAAACAATTCCTAATTCCTGGGCTTACGTTACTACATATCACCTTCTTATCGGTACTAGTATCATCCATGGCTGCACTTGGCGATTTGGTTGAATCAGCTATCAAGCGCATGGCAGGAGTAAAAGATTCCGGAAAAATTCTCCCCGGAATCGGGGGCATATTTGATTTAACCGATAGCCTAATTTTGGCTTTGCCCATTGGAATAATATACGTGAAATATATTGTCATGTAGCATTTGAAAATTCTTGCGTTTGCAGGTCGTTTTCATTTCTTCCTTTTCAAAATGAATTTAGGATGTAAAACATACGATTTTGGCGCCATCGAACGGTATTGGAACGAAAAATGGGTGCGTGATAAAATTTTTCGTACGATGGAAGATTACTCAAAGGAAAAGTATTACGTATTGGACATGTTTCCATATCCCTCCAGTGCTGGGTTGCACATAGGTCATCCGGAGGGTTACACGGCAAGTGATATAATTGCCAGATACAAATTAGCTTGTGGGTACAATGTCTTACATCCAATGGGATGGGATGCTTTCGGTTTACCAGCCGAGCAGCATGCGATAAAAACTGGCCTGGATCCGGCAACGAACACGGCCAACAACGTTGATATTTTTCGCAAACAGATACAAAGTTTTGGATTCGCAATTGATTGGGAAAGGGAAGTTAACACAACAAACCCCCATTACTTCCGATGGACGCAGTGGGTTTTTCTGCAAATGTTTAAACATGGGCTAGCCTACGTCGATGAGAAACCGGTTTGGTGGTGTAGCGAACTGAAATCAGTGCTAGCCAACGAGGAAGTAATTGGTGGTAAGTCCGAACGCGGCGGCTATTCGGTTGAGCGCAAAAATTTACGCCAATGGGTGTTAAGAATCACGAGATATGCGGATAAGTTGCTGGAGGGGTTGGACGATATCGATTGGCCGAATTCAACGAAGAAGCAGCAAATAGCCTGGATTGGAAAATCAACTGGCGCACATGTCACTTTTGAAATAAAGAATCATTCCGCCTCCATAACGGTTTATACGACTCGTCCAGATACCCTTTTCGGAGCGACATTCGTTGTACTCGCTCCGGAACATGAGTTGGTATCTGCCATAGTGAGCGACGAGCAACGAATGGCAATGGAAACATACATCGCACGGACAAAGAGCAAGAGCGACCTTGAGCGCACGGATTTGGCAAAGGATAAAACTGGCGTGTTTACTGGAGCGTACGCAATCAATCCGATAAATGGTGAGCTGCTACCAGTTTGGATTGCGGACTATGTGCTGTGTAGCTATGGTACTGGCGCAATTATGGCTGTTCCTGCGCATGATGACAGGGACTATGAATTTGCTAAAAAATACAACATCGGCATTAAGACTGTGATTTGCTCAGAAAGCTCGGACGAAGTGCCGTTTTGCGGCGATGGCAAATTGATAAATTCCGAAGAATTTACCGGGCTCGATAGCGAGCAAGCTAAAAAGGCTATCATCGATAGATTGATGAAACTTAAAAAAGGAATTCCGGCAATAAATTACAAATTGCGAGATTGGCTGTTCTCTCGCCAGCGCTACTGGGGTGAGCCAATTCCAATTATTTGGGTGGAGAAGTCGGACTATGATTTGATGCTGAAGCAAGACGAATTCTATTTCAAAGAATTTCTTCCGGAAAATGAGATCTCATATACGTCCGATGGATTGACTTTCTGTGCGATCCCCTTAACATCGCACGAGCTTCCACTGGTTTTACCTAAAATTGACTCCTATATTCCTTCTGACAATGGAGAAAGCCCGCTTGCTAAAGCTGATTTTTGGACAAATGTTTACATCAATCCGACATCCGGCAAAATTAAGCCCGCTTGCGAATTTGACGCTGGCATCCCCGGCTTGTGGATTCGTGGCCATCGTGAAACCAACACGATGCCCCAATGGGCCGGTTCATGCTGGTACTATTTGAGGTACATGTCACCTCGGCACTCGTCGGCTTTAATTGATGAACATTCCGAGAAATATTGGCAACGGCCGGACATGTACATTGGCGGCGCTGAACATGCCGTGTTGCACCTTCTCTATGCCAGATTTTGGCATAAATTTCTGTACGATATCGGGGTAGTTTTCACCACAGAGCCATTCAAAAAATTATTTCATCAGGGCATAATTCTTGGTGAGGATGGGACAAAAATGTCAAAAAGTCGTGGAAACGTCGTAAATCCAGACGATATTATAGAGCAATATGGCGCTGATGCTTTACGCCTCTATGAAATGTTCCTTGGACCGTTGGAAGCAATGAAACCGTGGAGCACCCGTGGCATCGAGGGGGTTTCACGGTTTTTGAAAAAGATTTGGCATTTTTACATTGCGGACGATGGTAGTGCCAAACCATTTGATGGAGAAATTTTTCAGCAAGTAAGTGATGTTTTCAACGAAACGGTTGGCAAAGTTACGCATGACATCGAAAATTTACGCTTTAACACCGCGATTTCCCAGCTGATGATCTGCCTAAACATTTTTGCAAAGGAGGGAAATATTTCCAATGTACAAAGCGTGCAATTTTTGCAACTTTTGGCACCATTTGCCCCGCACATCGCCGAAGAAATTTACAGCAGAATAGATGGCGCAATCAACAGCATAAGTTTCCTGCCTTGGCCAAAGCAAAGCAAAAAAGTTAATCTCCAAAACAATGCAAAGCTTGTTGTTCAAATTAATGGAAAAGTTCGCGGCGAGTGCCACGTTAATGGAGGCGCAACGTGCGATCAAATTGTCGAAATTATCAAAGACGATGATAGGTTGAATAAATTTTTGATTGGAAAAAATATCATAAAAGTTATATTCGTCCCAGAGAAGATTATCAATATAGTAATCGAATAGAAGTTGGGCATATTTTTTAAGTATATCGCCGGAGAAACGGCCATTGCGTGCTGCACAGCGGTGGCGTTATTTGTCGCCATTCTCGTTTCCGGAAATACTGTCAAAGATATATTTGAGTGGATTGCTAGTGGCCGAATATCGGTGCTGGAGAGCATAAGGATTATTATGATTGTATTACCGTCGATTGTGTCCTATGCACTACCGCTCGGAGTTCTCACCGGAATATTGGTCACTATCGGAAGAATGTCTTCATTTAACGAGATTTTCGCCATGAAGAGCGGCGGAATGAGTTTGTACAAAATATCGCTACCAATTTTTTTATTCGCTGCATTTGCAACGGCATTGTCGTGTCTGATTAACCTTTACTATGCCCCAAATGCAATAAATGAATACCGTGCATCATTTCGCAACATACTGCGGAATAACCCAATCCGATTCATTAGAGCGCGGGAGTTCATCGACCGATTTCCGGGTTACGTACTTTACATCGAATCGATCGATGGAAGTAAGTTATCAAACTTTAAAATTTGGCAGCTATCCGCTACAAACGCGGTTGATGTGTACATAACCGCCGAAAGTGGAACAATTTCATACGATGAAAAATCAAATGCATTGGCGCTTACATTAGAAAATGGCAGTGCCGAGCGTTTTAGTGGAGAAAATGACGAAATTGGGAAAAATTTTTCAAAAATCGTTTTTTTCGGTGAACTTTCCATCGCCTTGCCCGTAAATGGCATCATCAGTGAACAAGGTCTGATCGAGAAGAAATTGCGCCACATGAACATCATTGAATTGTTGCAAGCCCGCAAACACTGGCATTCAAATGGAAATATTCCGCTGACGGAAGCCATAATTAGGCATGATTTGTGCTTGGTCGACATGCACATTTCGAGCAATATTGCCATGTCATGTGGTGTGTTTATTCTGTCTTTAGTAGCAATTCCACTTGGCATTCGAACGAGGCGGTCCGACACGTCAGTTAATGTGATTATTGCCATCATCCTCGCGCTGGGCTACCATTTTTCAATGGTTATTTTGTCTTGGTTTGGTGATGAAACAAGCTTACATCCGGAAATTTTGGTGTGGCTGCCAAACATTCTTTTGGCAACATTGGGTATCGGGATGTTGCGAAAATGTGCACGGTTCTAGGTGCATAATTTCATGTTATGCGGGCAATAGTGGAGTCGATCCACTAAAATGGCCCAGCATGCGGAGGCGTTGTGGGCTGAGCGCGATGGCACGCGTTTAAAATCTACTCTTTTTAGAACAAAACTAATGCGGCTAGAACAAAAATATACTTCCCTTGGAAAATAAAAATAATATCGTTCCCGCACTCAGAAACGGTGCAAACGGCAGAATCGATACGGAAGGTCCGGCATGCGATAGAAACTTTTTAACAAAAATCGGAGCAATGACCAATACTCCAGTTGCAGATCCACCAAAGATTGCATATACGCTTCCGCTAATGCTGCAAAAGGTTCCAATTGCGCCAATCAACTTAACATCGCCGAGACCAATGGCCTCTTTCTTGAAGATTTGTTCACCGAGAATGCCGATCCAGAATAGTGCTCCGCTGCCAAACAGTAAGCCCGAAATGCTCCGCTGAACGGCGATAAAAATGCTTGAAGTTCCATGTATTTCTGGAAAAATTCCCGAAATTACCAGCCCTGCGGCTGCTAGTCCAACGGATAAAACATCCGGTATCTCCAAAGTGGCAATGTCTATGAATGATGCGACAAGCTAGCAGGCGATGAATGAAAAGAAAATAGAGGCTTGAGC
>JAITBR010000075.1 GCA_031283485.1 Puniceicoccales bacterium
TTGTACAATGATCTGTGATTTAATTCATCAAATATGAATCCTGAACCACTGTGCGCACATTCATCGTAATTTTCAACGGTATCTCGCAATCCACCGATATTACGAACAATGGGAAGCGTTCCGTATAGCATCGAATACATTTGGTTCATGCCGCAGGGCTCATACCTACTCGGCATAAGAAAACAATCGGAACCTGCCTCGATCGTATGAGAAAGAGTGTCGTCATATCCAATTTTCACACCAATGCGCCCCGGGTAACTTTCCATGTGCACCCTGAACCTGTTTTCCAAGACCGAATTGCCAGATCCAAGCAATGCCAACTGAATGTGCAAGTTGTCAAAAAGATCCGGCAAAATATCGCAAACAATGTCCAAGCCTTTTTGTTCCACAAGCCGAGAAATAATCCCAATCAGGAGAATATCTCCGTCGCAGTCTAACTTCATTTTTTCCTGAAGAGCTAATTTGCACTTCACCTTGCCAGATAGATTTTCATGGGAAAATTTTGCTGGAATCAGTGGATCGTTTCGCGGAGACCAAACGCTAATGTCAACGGCATTGCATATGCCAACCAAATCAGCGGCACGATACCTCAAAAGATCATCCAACCCACATCCATGTTCCGGTCTTTTGATCTCACTGGCGTATGTTTTGCTAACCGTCGTAATCTTATCTGCGTAGGAAATTGCTCCCTTCATGATGTTGATTGCACCAAATGCCTCCATTGCAAACGGGTGAAATAATTTCATGGGTAGCCCAATGAAATCGAGCAATGCGCGAGGGGAATACCCCTGATGCGCCATATTGTGAATGGTGAACACGGAAGCTACTTCACTTAAACGATACACACATTGCTCGTGGAGCATAACGGGGATCAAACCGGTATGCCAATCGTGGGTGTGAACAACATCGGGAATCCAATTGATGAAACCACACAAGTCGATAACAGCTCTGCTAAATAAACTAAAACGTTCCCAATTATCGCAATATCCCTCTCCATTTTTGCCATAGATTTCACTTCGAGCAAAATACCTTTCGAATTCGATGAAAAAAAATTTCACACCAAAAACTGTAGTCTTCCAAACGTAGCAAAATTCGATTTTACAGCCCATATTTATAATCATTGGCTGATTATAGTGTTCTAGAGCGGAGCGGTCGATGGAGGCGTATAATGGCATGACGAGGCATACTTCATGGCCCGAATCAGCCAACGCCTTCGCCAGCAGTGTAACGGCATCAGCCAATCCACCAACCTTTGCAAATGGTACAGCTTCTGCACTAGCCAACAACACTTTCACGTCACCGATATTGTGAGCAAACCACACCGGTAACAATAATAAATTTTTACAAAATCTTAAAAAGATTCGGATGAAATTCACCGCAAATAATTGTTGTTTCTTCGCTCATATTCAACGGTCGTAAATTCGCCATGGCCGGGTATGACCGTGGTGTTTCCAGGAAGAGGTAAAATTTTTCCCTTTATTCCTGATATGAGCAGTTTCCTGTCACCGCCGAATAAATCATATCTACCAATGCCATCTTTAAACAGGGTGTCGCCCACAAAAACAACACCTGCACACCCCACATAAAAAATAGCACCACCCGGAGAATGGCCAGGAACACTGCGTGATAAAATTTCTATTCCCGCCACTTCAGAATGGTAATTATCACCAATGACACAATCAATCGGGCATGGACACACACCCATATCCGATCCAACGTATGGAATCATCAATTTAGGATTTTCGATCACCAGCTGATCACCTTCGTGTGCGTATATCCTAGCACCATCTTTCCTAAATAAATAATCATCGCCAATGTGGTCCCAATGCCCATGTGTAACCAAAAGAGCCTCAACGTTTACGCCGCGCAGAAGCGAATTTTTCAATGACTTATATGATCCGGATGGAGCATCTACCAGGAAGGCTGACTTCGCCTTGTCGTTCACAAAAACACCAGTATGTGTGTGTAAGTTTCCGAATTGAAAAACATATAACCGCTTACCGTCACCACTCCAAATTAAAGCTTTATCGTCCATTGCAAATCTCAATAATTACCTTGTCGGCAAACTTGTCATCATCGAGTAGCGCCCCCATATTGTAAACATTACAATTGTCCATTTTCCGCAATTCATTGCCAAAATCATTCCCTCTGATGTAAAAAATGCGCGTACCCCTCCTGCAGATACCGGAAACGGCTTTCAAAAAATTGCTCAAATTAGTAACAGCCCTGGCCACAACGTAGTCAAACTGCTCCCTAACACTTTCCACTCTGGCGTTTTTAACTCTAACGTGTTTTAGGGTAAGCCTTTTTATCATATCATCAACGGCGGAAACTTTCTTTCCAATTGAATCTACCAATGTAAAATTTGCGCCACCATTCACTATAGCAAGAGGAATTCCCGGCAATCCGCCACCCGTTCCAACGTCTATGACGGATGTACCCGGTGCAAACTGAACAATTTTGCTGATGCACAGGCATTGGACAACGTGCTTTGGTAAAAAATTTCCCACATCCTTCCGTGAAACCAGATTAATCCTCGTGTTCCAATCGGCAATAAGGGCACCATAGAGCCGGATTTTTTCAGTTTGATCGACGGAAAGTGTATCAAAGTAGCGCATTATTATATCCATATTATTCGGCAATATGCCAATCCACTAGGGTGATGAGTTTGGATCTGTTACCATTCCAAAAATCCATGCTGATTTTAGCAACCAAATTGAGCTTCGTGCCAGTGGGGGGAATATTGTGCGCCATCTCCCAGCCAATCACAAATATACGTTTCCTACATCGGCAATTCAACCAAAATTTCAAATGCGCCTTAGTGGTACCAAACAGTTCCGGCTTAGTTTCGATTTTTACTGATTTTATCAGGAACATTGGTTCGGGATTGCCCTGACCAAACGGGTGTAGCAATTCGAGATCACGCATGAAGTCATCGTCAATGGCGTTAATGTCCAACTCGCCAGCAATTTCTATAATTTCATCAAAATCTGTACCTTTCATTTTCGAAGACACAATGTTGCAGAAGCGCCTACGGAAAGCTTCCAAATTTTCCGATTTCACGGAGACTCCAACGGCAAATGGATGCCCTCCCCACGCCTCAAGTAGCTCGGAGCATTCACTTAGAATATCGACGAGATTGGTTGTGGAAACGCTCCTTCCAGACCCTTTAACTAGACCACGCTCACGGCCCAATACGATGCATGGACGCTGATAATCACGGGCGAGCTTGCTGCTAATTATCCCCACGACACCGGAATGCCAGTTTTCATTAAAAAGCACAATTGCGGGGTCATTTGCATAAAGCTTTTTGACTATGAGCTCTGCTTCTTCGGCGACTTCCTTTTCAATGGCCTGCCGTTCTCGATTGGTCTCATCAAGCTCGTATGCGTACGTTAGGGCTTCTTCATAATCGGCGCTTAGAAGCATTTTAATTGGCAAAATGGCATCCGACAAACGTCCACATGCATTTAAACGTGGACAAAGTTTGAAAGCAACATCCGTCGGATAAACCGGGATGCCTTTCGCTATGGCCGATACTTTGCATAAGGCACCAATTCCGGCGCGCCTCCCACCACTGGACAGGCGTCTCAACCCGTATCTGCAAAAAATTCTGTTCTCTCCCACGAGCGGAACGAGATCGGCAATGGTGCCCAATGCTACCAAATCCAACTCGTCGCGCATTTTGAAGGAAACCGCCCGTTTATCATTTTTTTGCCGAAAAATTTTCAACAGGGCGTGGCAGAGCTTGAAAACCAATCCGACGGTGCAAAATATCCTTTGAGACTCGTCCGATGATGCGCAAATGTGGGGATTGATAATATGACAGTCGGCACATTCTTCGTCGTTCACTTTGTGATGATCTACCACTATAACATCGCAACTCTTTGATTTTAAAAGTGCCACTTCCTGTACGGCACTTGTTCCACAGTCGAGGGCTATTACCAAATTTGGAACACCATCGGCCAGTAAACGTTCAGTAATTTCCCGCGACAATCCATGTCCCTCCAAAAATCTCCGCGGCACATAGAACGCTGGGTGAATGTTAAACTCTCCTAGGACATTCATCAGCAGGGTAATGCTGGTTATGCCATCTACATCGTAATCTCCTACGATTACTATCCTTTCGCGACTGATTATCGCCTGCGCAAGTCTCTTTGCGGCACGACCTATCCCGTCTATTTGAAATGGATTTTTTAGGTAGGCTAACTTCGGCCACAGGAATCGTTCGGCGGTATCTTTCGTTGCTATTCCGCGTTGAACTAGAATTGCACATATCAACGGGTTAATATTTAAATCATGGTGCAAAACATCGACCGTCCCGCGATCGTATTCCGCTTGTTTCCAAACCTTTGTCATAGCACACCATGTTTGTTGGCACGTTTCTTTTCAAAGTTTGCCCATGAAATAAAAATTGGACTTGCTACGAAAATCGATGATAGCGTGCCAACGGCAACACCAATTGTAAAAACAAAAGCTAAGTCAATGGCAACTCCTATGCCAAAAATACATAGCATTATGGAAGCTAACAGCGTGGTCAAACTCGTTAAAATTGTGCGAGATAAAACACGACTAATGGATAGATTGACGACCTTCTTCAGTGAAAAATCAGGATTTAATTTCCGCTCTTCGCGAATGCGGTCGAATACGATAACCTTGTCATTTATGGAATATCCAACGATCATCAGTATGGAAGCCACCATTGGCGCACTAAATTGCCTGCCACACAAGGCATAAATTCCGATGGTCACAGCAATGTCATACAGAAGCGAAGCAATCGCTCCAATTCCATAGGCAAATTCAAAGCGAAATGCGATGTAAATCATCATGCATAGCAACGATAGCGCAATGGATACGATGGCATTTAATTTCACACTCTTCCCGAACGATGCGCCGATTGTGGATTCTTTCGCCAGTGAAAACTTACACTCCGAATGCGCAGCCTGCAGTGCTTCGAATAAGTGATGACCACATCCGCTCCTTGTCTGCAGCCGCAAACTATCATTTGAGTCGGAAATTGAGCGTTGATATGTAACTACCACTTCGCCAATATTATTGGATGCGGCAATTTCACTGATCTCTCCAATGGAAATTTTTTTCTCAAAATTCAATACAATCTCATCTCCTCCGACAAAATCAACGCCCCATATGCTCCCGCTCCGGTGTGCAATGGCAAAAAGCCCAGCGGTAATGATTGCGAATGAAAGGTAAACGAAAATTTTTGTGTATTTTAGCAATTCAACGCTAAATTCTCCAAAATGAAACTGGGGTAAAAGTGATCTAATGACACCATTCTTAACGAAAAAATCTAAAACAATCCGGCTAAATATGAGTGCACAAAATATCGTTGCAAAAATTCCAATTGCTAAAATCACCCCAAAACCTCGTATTGGCCCCGTACCAAACCAGATCAAGATTCCCGCAACGAGCAGCGTCGTCACATTGGCATCCAACACTGCTCCGGAAGCTTTCTCGTGGCCCGCCCCCAATGCCGCCCTCAGGCTTTTCCCCGCCTTCAACTCTTCGCGAATTCGTTCAAATATCAGGATGTTCGAATCAACGGCCATGCCGATCGTCAGTACCAATGCCGTGACCCCGGGTAATGTCAACGTTGCTCCCAAATATGACATGGTTCCGAGCACGATTAAAATGTCCATTGCAACCGATAAAATTGCCACAATGCCAGCGCAACGGTAGTAGGCGAGCATAAACGCAGCAACGGCACACGCACTCACTATGGAAGTAAGTAACGAGCTTGTGCGGGCGTCGTCTGCGAGTGACGGGCCAATTTCACTGAGTTCAACAAAATTTAATTCAAACTCTAAAGGATTGTTTAAAATATTCGCCAGTTCGAAGGCTTCACGCCTGGAAAAATTGCCGGATATGCTGGCCTGTCCATTCCTAATTGCCACCTTGATAACTGGCGCTGAATAAAGCTTACCGTCCAACACTATCCCGAGTTGGCGGCCGATATTATTGGCGGTTATTTTTTCAAATAGCTTCGCGCCGCTATCCGTCATTGTTAACCCAACTTCAAAACCACCAAACTGATCAAGGCCAACGCGGGCAGATTTCACCATTTTGCCAGTCATCTCCGGTAATTTTTTAACGAAATATGGAATCTCTATAATCTCACCAGAGGCACTTTGGTGTTCAATGGTCAGCAATTCGTAGCCGATTGGCGCAGTTTCAAAACGCGACTCTGGATGTTGGTCACTAACCAGTTTGAATTCCAATTTTGCAGGCTTTTTGATGCAGTTTATTACATCGGGATTATCCTCCATCGATACGCCGGGAAGCTGAATTTCAATGCAATCGCTCCCGGACTTGCGCACAACGGGTTCCGAAATGCCGAATGCATCAATGCGCTGATGAATTATATCAATTGCTTTGTCAATTAGGGAGGGATCGTCTTTTGCCATCTGGCCAACACGTAGGATACAGGACATCCCACCCTTCAAATCAAGCCCCAATTTAATGCGACTTTGTGAGCGCGCAAACAGAATATTCAGCAACAAATCATTCTTCTTATTGAGATTCTTTATGTCAGCCAAATCAATATCCGGGAAGAAATGCGTCAGATCTATGCCTTCGCGGCTGGACAATTTTTTTAGCGCAGCAAACAGCGTTTTGGAATGTCCGGAGGAAACGTGCACCTTCGCTCCGTTCAAAATTTCCATAAATTTGGTGCTGTCGCACTTGGCATGTTGCTCCAAGTATTTGTCAAAGGGCTGGTCTTTGAGTGGAAACAGGCCATATAACGCTGCACAAACGACAAGAACGAAAGTTAGCCACTTAAACGTGGATGACCCATCGCGTTCCATGGTATCACTTTTTATCGATTTTTGTTTGGACGTAGGACTTGAAGATTTCGATCTTTGTGTTTTCTGCAATTTTTAGAACGAAGCGATCTTCTTCAACGTTGGCAATCGTTCCAAATATCCCAGACGAAGTTACAACTTTGTCCCCCACTTTAAGTTCTTGTATCATCTTCACGTGGTTTTTCTGTTTCTTGCGCTGTGGGGCGATCATTAAAAACCACATACCAACGAACAAAAGAGCGTAGATCAGCAAGGTTTGTAAACCAAACCCCGACTGCGAAGCTGCCTGCTCCGCAAATAGTACCATACTATGCATAAAATAAACCTCGGTGCAGGCATATCTTCCTGTTTCGCATCAATCAAGAAAAATCGCAATTTTCACTATTTTTTTAAAAAAAATTGACAACGTTTCTCCGCTGAACCAAAATCCAATTTGGCAACCCATTAAATTATCCAAGGAAACCACATGAGTAATGAAATAGCAATAACATTTCTAGGCAACGATGCACAAATCGTATCAGGCATCTATGATCGCGTGAATAGCATAGACGCAGCAATAGACGCAGCACCACCCCTTTCCGCGGAAAGAGTCATATACCAACGCGTATCCGACCTACGTAGCATTGCAGATGTGAAATCTCCTTTGGATGTGACCGGTAAGTCTCTGAAATCAAGAACGGCAGGAAATGTAACTAAAGTAGCTGATCTGCGTGATAAATTTAAAAACCTGGCGCAAAATCTAGTGGCCGAACTTGATAGAATCGAAACGGCGGAACCAGCAGCAGGGCCACTAGTGACCAAATCTAGAGGTATCGTCCTATCTTCGCTGGAAGAACTAGGCAACAGCGATCCTAAAGATTGCCTTGGGCCAATGGCAAAGATAGTGTCAGTGGTAGAAAAATTATCCGGCAAAATTAACACCGTTGGTGCTGCAGGTGCGCTTAAAGAGTTTCGGGATGAATTCAAAACTTTCGTGAAAGAAACTCGCATTGCCCTAACCAATTTGGTGGATAAAATCGCCAAGACATTCAGCAAGATCGCAAACGATTTTAAAAAACTTTTAAAGAAGGGAGGTGTCTCCATCTCGGACAGGGGAATTGACGAAAAGGATCTTTTGGAAAGCTTAGATTCAAACGAGGCACAACCATCAAATGCAGATGTAGCTAGGGCAAAGGCAAGCTTCAATTCTGATAAAGGTGACGAGAACTCTGATTCCTAGTTCTGATTCTGACGCGAAGGATTAAATTCGGCATGTGATAGACATCAATATGGCTCACCTCATTCGAGATAATCCTCAATATGTAAGAGCTGTGAAAGTTGGTTACGAGTTCGCATCAGGTTAGAACTAGTGCCGACTTTATGAATCGAAGACCGTTCGCCAACTTGGATCGCGGAAGATGGTTGGCAACATTACGATAAAACCGGTGTGCTTTTAAATCAAAAATTAGGCGACAAAAACTGCTAACTACTAGCTAACTACTAAAATGCTGACGGTACGCGGCAAAATTTGATTGCCTAGGTATCGTCTTTTTCTAGAAAGACAGAACTACTATGAAGTACGAAGCTGTTATCGGGTTAGAGGTGCACGTGCAGGTGAAGACAAAATCAAAAATGTTCTCATCGTGCGGGTACGAATACGGCAAGGCTCCAAACGCATTGACTGATCCCGTTGTGCTCGCTCTGCCGGGCACATTGCCTACAATAAACGCCGAGGCTGTGCGTCAAACGGTGAAGGCTGGGATAATTTTCGGGTGTAAAATTGCAAGCATTAGCAAGTGGGATCGGAAAAATTATTTCTATCCGGACTG
>JAITBR010000046.1 GCA_031283485.1 Puniceicoccales bacterium
GCTTAATTATGGGAACCGATTTTTACAACGCAATGGTTTCACGGGAAGTTTAGAAGGAAATAAATCAAAATTGATCGGCCAATCTTTCACCGAAAAGAAAAATGGTGTTGCTGATTCAACGGCATTAGGATCTCCGGCACCGATTTATTGCTTTGCAAAAGATGCCAACTCGGCAAAAGTAGTAGTTGAATATGAAATACCATTTTGTGATATTCATGCGGGATTTGCATGGGAACAAGGGCTATGTGACAGTCTCAACGCGGACAGTGAAGAATTTTTTAAATGGGAACATGAATTTGTTTGCAATCTAGTCGACAAAGAAGCGAAGATTGTATACATTGACTCTCCAGAGGATGTAGCTAGCGAAGGTGCCGATGAATTATGATATTAGCAGTCTATCAATTAAAGTTACGAATGTCGATGAATACGGGAATGTAACACTCAAAGTTGGAGATATTCCCGCTGCGATTTGTGACCCCAAACCTGGATTTTTAGCAAAAAATCTTGTTTATTTAGTTAGTATCGATCACAAATTTCCATCCTGGGAAGATATACTTCTCGAAAAGGAAATAATTGGAAGAAAATATAGAGGATTTTCCGATGACCCGCGTTTGGTTCAAATCGCCAAAGATGTTTTTGACGGAAAAGTTTCCGAATCACTGATTGGCAAAGAAATTCTGTAGGAAAATTCATACCCCCGGAGGCCATTTTCGTGAAAAATTTCCCGAACATTCCCTCCGCAAATGGGCCTCAGGCCCGTGTTTCTGTGTCTTTTTCGGGAGGATGCCAATCTGCAATTCCGCATGAACACCCGGTGGACCCCATAGGATTTGAACCTACGACCAAGGAATTATGAATCTCCGCGAGTCCATTGTTTTTTAACGTTTAAATTTGTTTTGAACAAATACATCGGAATACGGCATAAATAATAAAGGGTTTACCGATTAAATCGAAACATGCGCGTGTTCCTTCGAACGTCAACGGCCAAAGCTGTGGTGCATTTTTTCTTTCTTTGCACTTCCATCTTTGCGTTTCTTTCGCACGAATTCCCACGCCGATTGCGAGCTCCATTCTTCCAAAGGAGCCACGAATCTTGGGAGCTCGTCGGTCTTTATAAAACGACCCCGTTTCTGTTCCTCGAATTTCTATGGAGCGGTGAATCTACTCATCGCCGACCGGATAAACCTTTTTATCGGGAACAAACACCCCAAAGGTATTAACGGCATACCAGAAATCTTTGGCAAGTTTCACTATCCTTGGATCATTTGTAGCCGATTTTACTCGCGTATCCAAGCCCGTAGCCTTGGCAACTCTTTCATCCAACACAATCTCGGGAAGGATCACTTTTAATTCTGGCCCACTGCCGAAATTGGTAAGGTGAATAAAATCATTATCAATCTCCCGACGATCCGGCTCAAAAACATAGGCATAGTAGCCATTAATTTTTAGCTCCAATATCGGGTATCCGGTATCCCTAACACGTCGCCAATGGGCACTCTGCAAATCTAAATGATGTATGGCATCCATGACCTTCAACCAAAGACCAACGGGAGGGAACGTTAGCATGTTTATTTTGAAAAGCAATCATTTTTTTCACTGTGAAGTTAAATGTCCACACACAAACTGGCCATTTTCGTTGGTTGTGCGGTAAAAATTGAAGACGCTGCTCAGAACGTCATTTGTTGCGGCGTTTCCGACTCCGGCCGTAGATTTTTCCGAAGATAGTGTGGGTAGCTCCCCATCGTAGTCGCCAACATACTCAAATGGCTGGCCGTGGGGAAAGTACATTACAGTGTTCGCGGTGGTATGCTTCAGTGGCATATGCAATCCATCAAATACCAGGTGCATCGGAATTTTCATGAGGCACATTGCATATCCGAACGCGGTTGCACAGCTACCGACGCAGGCGTAGCCCAGTGGGGGACGCAGCATTTGTTTAGTGACGTCTGCGGAGGAGTTTGTGGAAATGCCGTACCCCAACAGCACCTCACCTACCTCGGCACGGAGGAGATGAATCGAATTGTCCTCGGTTTTTCCCGGAAGATCTACTTTCGTCATCAGCTCAATGGAAAGCGCATGCCACGCCGCAACAGCCCGCATTGCTTGATCTTGAGATATACCGTACCGCCCCAGAAGATCATCTAGCTGCCTCTGAGACGTAACCGTAGGGTCAGGATCCAAATTTTTGGAAGGGCCTACCCAAAAATATTCACCGAGTGGGTAATATCTCGCTGACGCAACCAACAAATTGAAGCCCAGGATTTTATCTCCACTGGACTGAAAGAAGCCGGCAAAAAAATCGGAAGCAAAAAAATTATTTCCTATTTTTTCTTTGCAGTATTTTTCAAAACTGTTCATACACTTTTGGGCCTTTGCATTGTTGTGCTCCCCAAATCCATCTGTGTTAGTCAGCTTATCGTACAAATTGCCCTGTTTCCGTAAGTCAAGTCTGGACAGAATAAGATCTTCCGCATAGCTTTCCTTGAAATTATCCTTTTGCAACACACCGGCAAAGTCGACCATTTCAAAAATTGTTTTTTTGTTTTCTGCCGAAATGCCTGATTTTTCTACAAGATTTTTGTTATTCGAAATATAACTGGCGACGTCGAATACACTATTCTCAAGGTTGGCTTCGGAAGCGTCAAACAGCATCCTCGGATCAAAATTTTTGCGCTTCAGCACTTCTCCAACGAAGCCACCCACATCTTTCGTCTTGGCTTTTTCGAAGCAACTTTTCACGGCACTCGCGTTGCTAATCTTTTCCGAGTTGGACTTAAAAGCCAGCCGTCCCGCTTGATCCTTTTGCATATTATTGGACAACAAGCTTGGGTACGCAGACGCATCACAAATGTAGAACGCATACTCCAAGTTGAAGAATGCCTCCGACGGAATACCGGCTGCGTGGGCCAATTCTCTAAGCTTACCGGCGACCCTGTAGGCTTGCTTTGATTGATCTTCGTCACAGTTTTTTTGAAATTCACCCAGGATGTCATTTCCAACTATCAGCTCTGCCAGTTTTATTTCATTCTTTAAAAATCCAAGATTTCGCATTATTGCCGCCATTATTGGCACTGTGAATATGTGTTGCTCCAAGGCATTTTGACCGATGGATTTTCCGATGTCGTGCAAAAGCAACATGACCATCATAAATTCCTTCGCCTTGAAATTTTCGAATCCACTCGCACGACGTATCACACCTTCAATCGCACTCAGATTAAAAAATTTTTCCTGATCCTCGAATTGCGCCAGAACCTTCTCGGTGTGATCTCCGACGCTATACCCCTCTTGAACTTGTGCGTCACCGTTGTACAACGCCTGTAAGGCCGGAACTTCGCACAGTAATTTCTTCGCTCGGCGCCAGTCTCCACCGGCAATGGCGCCCATTAGGCACTCCTTCTTTTCGCCAACCAACTTGGCACCATCCGTACCCTGATCGAACACCCTGAGATACTTAGAAATGGGGGCTTCTACATTCCGCTTCTCTTCGACATTTTTTTGAAATTTCCTCGCATTCCACTCCGCATCATCACAAGTAAGCCCCAGTTTGAGAGCGAATTTTTGCATGCTCGCCGGGTCAAAATTTTCGAAATCGTCGTCCTTAAAACGATAGGACAGTTGCCAAAATTGATCGTTGGAAAGTTCGTAGATTGCATCTAACATTTTTTGGCGAAACGGTCTATTTGTATCGCTGCTCAACCCGTCATGCTCAACCATCGCATGCAGAACTGCCCCAACATCATTGGCCGGCATATTTTTGAGTAACAGGAATAAGCTTTCGTTAGCTGCGTCACATTGGTTGACGACACTACAACCCAGCTGCCTGCAGGCCTTCATTTTTTCCGGACCCGGCAAAGCGGATATGAGTTGGAATAGCCGTTTCCGTGTGGATTCATACGACCAACCTTTCGGACCCATAGAGCTTTCGGTTGCGATTGCTATTACCAGCTTCATTCGCTCCGGGGATGAACTTTGAAACGATTCCACCTTGTCGAGGAACATATTTTGGGTGGATTCGCTCATATCCCCTACGCGACATTGTGCAAGAATACCCTTCAGAATTTCGAATCCCTCGCCACAGGGCAGATTTTCGACAACATCGAAAACTTTATCAAACAATTTAATCCCATCGTTCGCATTCGATTCGGGCTCCTGCACATAAAACTGAGACATCCAATTCGTCAAGCTTGATCCATTATTGGGTGAAAGGCAATTTTCTATGTTAGAGATTAACACTTTCGCGAGTGATCCACCATAGGTCTGCTCGCCTTCTCTTAAAAGAATCGGCCTCGTATCTGTATCAACCTGGGCCAGTATCTTCAAAAATTCTTCAATTAGACTCAGCGTACTGCAGCTGTATGCAATATCAAAAGCGGATGGCGAAATTGCGCGTGTCAGGATATTGCGTGCCGCGAAATCTTTCACATCGGCGATCTCAACCAACAGGCTCTCCAACGAAGATATCATTGGGACTATAGCCTCGGGCTTCCAAGGCTCTACGTCTTTTGCGCGTTTTGCAAAATCTGTAATCTTTAAGGATATCTCCGCTATCTTCGGATCCGGTGGTTCAGCTTTCGGCACCTGCACATTCGAAGTCGTTGATTCGCCTTGCGTTTTCTGTGTGGAAAAACTGGAACTAGCGCCAGCAATTTTACCACGTGTCCTCTTCTGCGCAGTCACAGCGAGGTTTAGATGTGTCCCACTCTGCGCAGTCACAGCGGGATTTAGACGTGTCCCACTTTGCGCAGGCACAGCGGAGTTTAGCAGAGAAAGCGACGATTTTTTTCTATCATCTCCCTTTTTGGTAGGCGCGAACTTAATTTGCTGACCTTCACGGGAAGGCTGTCCCGGTGTGATCGATGATTTTTTAAAGGTCGAGCCGAAATTCGGAGTAGTCGCTCTTCTACCGGTAAGATTTATGTCTGAAGAATTTTTATTAGGATACTTTTGGATATTTGAAACATTGGGATGGGGAGTGGAAAAACGTGACACTTTTACTTTCTCCTTCTTGGACAGAGAAACGTGCACGCCTTCACGCCGAGAGATCCGACTCATGGGGGAAAATGTAGCTCTTTTTTTGTGCATTGCAAGAAAATTTACAAAAAAATGCAAAAATCTTCCGAGTTTTCCTGCCATCCGGTACCCGTAAGATTCACAAACTTGTCGAATCAAAGTTTCCTCGACTCGACCTATTCAAATTCAAAAACATCCGTGAAAATTTCAGGTTAGTGAAACCGCGGCATCAATTTACAGTGAAATTTTCGTTTGACTTCCGTCGTCTTGAATTTTACAATAAAGGGACTTATGAGTTTTTTTATTAACGAAAATGGCGGAGGGACAACGTCTACCTCTGCTTCGAATAGGTCAAATCCCAACACAAATTCTACCTCCGCTGCCCAGCTAGGAGCGTCGAATTTTTCAGGAACTGGAAATAATCAGGTAACGTCATTCCCTATTTTGGACAGGAATGTTCAAGCCTCCGCAAATTCCTTCCACAACTCTGCCAAAATAGACAAACTCATTTCGGAGTTGGAAAGCATTGACATCTTAATGGGGAAATCGTGCCAATACTCGCCCCCAGAGAAACAAATAGAAATGACGGTGCTACGGGATTCCATTTCGGAAGTGACTATGAAATTTGGAAATAGAGAACTCATAACCGCCGAAGATGTGAAAAAATGTATCGCCAAGACTGAGTGGTATGATGGAACGATAAACTCGCGGCTGAAAGGGGCTCTAAACGCATTGCTAACCGAAGTATCTTCCTCCCGTCCATCCCTTCTCTCTTCCACGGTTTCGTCGTCGCCGTCTTCCACTTCACGCGCCGATACCCGAATAGGCGACCTCATTTCGGAGTTGGAAAACATTGAAGGCGCAATAGGGAGATCGGGCAAAAACTCGCCCCCAGAGGAACAAATAGAAATGGCGATGCTAATGAGCTGCATTTCGGCAGTGACTGTGAAATTTGGAAATAATGAACCCATAACCGCCGAAGATGTGCAAAAATGTATCGCCGATACTAGGTGGTATGATGGAATGATAAACTCGCAGCTGAAAGAGGCTCTAAACGCATTGCTAACCGAAGTATCTTCCCCCCGTCCATCCCTTCTCTCTTCCACGGTTTCGCCGTCGTCGTCTTCCACTTCACGCGCCGCTATCCAGTCCGGCCCAACACCCAATCAAATTGCAAAATTGAGGCAACTTGTGCCGGAAATACAAAGCCATAAATCGATGGA
>JAITBR010000049.1 GCA_031283485.1 Puniceicoccales bacterium
GAGATTAACGGTTTAGGAAACCGCGGTTCTATCCATTGAACTATGAGGACATAGCGCTTCGCCAATGTAAAAATCCATATGTGTGAAAAAAGACTACCCCATTTTTCACTCCCAACTCATTAATCCATTAAATCTTTCTCAAGTGTTGGATGTTTCGAATTTCGCAAGGAATTTTCAATATCAATGAGGATATCAATCTTTTTTTTAAGCGATTCTCCATACTGCCTATCGGTTGCCCATTTCCCAGTCAATTCAAAGATGTTGGTTGCACTACCTCGCCTGATAAGCGCAAATCTCGGGTCGACACATCGATTTGTTAAGGGCTGCGAAGATGCATAGGCTTTTAAGTGCTGTACGTGAGCTCTGATGCCGGTTCTAATGTCCGGAAATAAAAGACCAATATGTGAATCGCTTAGCGTACCCAGGCCGCAAAAATTGTTCTGTGCAGGTGAAACCGTCCCTTTAAAGTATAAAAACCCTGTTTCGTGACACATCTGTACGAAGGCTATATCGTGATTTACTCCCTCATAGGCACACTCCCATGCGTATGTGCGAACGATGTACGCGGCTTTTTTGTGAGCTATTCTTCGGTTGTGCCTTGATAGGTACTCCAACATTGCTTGTTCGCTCGCAACTCCTTTACCCATAATAGCATACCTACGATCACTTTTGTTGAAAGGAACATTACTATCCGGAGATTTTTTATAACTACTCGCTATGAAATTGCACCCAACGAGCATAAACACGGAAGCGAACACCAAAAACATATACCTAATACCGCCGCACCACTTCATATGTGTATCACATCAATGCAACCACTTGTTAGATTTGCAAGCCAAATTCTCCATTTGTTCATCTACACACTATATTGTACGCCTGGCTCTGGGTCTAGGATAACCATTTTGGGGCGTTGGTCAATTATGCTATCACAAAACCAATTTCTGGATTCTTCTTCACCATGAGTCAAAATTATCGTCCTCGGATTGAGCCCAAGTACGCATTCAAGCAGGTCTTCGCGATCGGCGTGCCCACTCAAATCAAACCTCTTTATATGCGCCTCTATTTTGCTCGAAAATCTCAACGCCTTAAAATTGAAAACTGTATGTTTTTCTCGGCTTAAAAGCTCTCCTCCGGGCGTATCGGGATCACAATAACCAACGAAAAAAATCGAATTTTTTGGATCTCCGACAAGGTTGGCCGCTGTCGTATAGGAGGGTGTATTTTCGACCAACATTCCACTGCTGAGAACAAATATGGATGGCTGTATCGGTTGCCGAGATTTGTCAAACTTTGCACTCCTAAAAGACTTTACTTTTAATTTTCGCAAAATTTCTGATTTAAAATCGACACACTGCAATTTTTTACTGGCAACTTCGAAATCATCGGCCAGACCGAGACCAAGGCCTGAGCAGAAAACGGGAATATTGTTTTGTATTTTTTTTTGACTCTGCGCGTTGTGTAAAATCTTTAAAATTTCCTGCATGCGCCCCAAAGCGAAGGCGGGTATCAGCACAGAACCTCCGGCTTTAATGGTGTTTTGTGTGCAGTTAATAAGTTGGTCTATTTCGGATTGATATGAAAAGTCATCGCCATGATCATGGTTCCCTCGCGTCGTTTCTGTGATGACCACATCGATATTTTTTTTCGGCCATAGTGCCCCCTTTATAGTTTTTTGATTTCTGAATAGCACATCGCCGGAAAAGAATAGGGTCCTGTGTTTGTGTTCGATCAAAACGCTGCTTGCCCCAATGACATGCCCCGCCGAAAAAAATGTTATGCTAATTTCGTCGCCATCCTTTTGAAAAGTTCGTGTTTTTGCGTGATGCATGGGCAAAATATGCCGATCCAATTCCCCTATGTCACTTACCGAATAAAATGGATATTCTTTTATGCCGCGTTCCTCGCGCTGCATTGTCATTATCGTGACCGAATTTTCGAGAATTCTTGGCATAACTATGTGCGATCCTATGGAGGTGAGTACACGCGCCTGCTGCTGATTTTTCATAAAAAATGGGAGTGCACCGAGGTGGTCCAGATGGCAGTGCGATACTATTATGATGTCAATGAATTTTCCATCTATTAGCGAGAAATTCGGTAACGCAGCAAACCCCTCCTCCCGTGGACTCATGCCGCAATCGAATAATACCCTAAAATTGCCAGCTTCGAGGTATATGCATTGGGAACCAATCTCCCGCGTTTTATTTAAGTCAATTATTCGCATTTATTACAGTGCTTACATTTCCTGGATCGCGATGTTTCACCGTGGTTTAGGACCTTGTGTAACATTAAAAAGCAATTTTGCAATTCCATACTTAACGAATTTTCTCCCCAGTGCAAATCTTTATCATTGCCACATCGGAACTTGACAATACTATGTCCTATCATTTCTGTTGAAATGTAAATGTTGGCTAATTTCAAAAACAAGGCAGTAGGTGCGCTGTGTAAGGTATTTGGATTTTGGGCGCACGACATAGGCATAGACCTGGGGACTGCCAATACGCTCGTTTTTCTCAAGGATAAAGGCATTGTGTTGCGTGAACCGAGTGTTGTTGCCATATACGCAACTTCCAGGCGTGTGCGCGCCGTTGGCGATGAAGCCAAGCGCATGCTTGGGCGTACGCCGAATAGCATCATAACTTTACGGCCAATGAGAGAAGGTGTTATTGCGGACTTTGAGGTCACGGAAGCAATGCTGCGATACTTCATAAATAAGGTGTCTCGCACGGTAAAATTCATTCCGCCTCGCGTTATTATTGCGGTGCCATCTGGAATAACCGAAGTCGAAAGGCGTGCAGTCAGGGAGGCTGCCGTGCATGCCGGTGCGCGCGATGTATTGCTGATTCAGGAACCAATGGCGGCCGCCATTGGCGTTGGATTGCCAGTGGGCGAGCCATCGGCGAGTATGATTGCTGACATTGGCGGCGGGACAACGGAAGTCGCAATCCTATCGCTGAATGGCATGGTATTTTCGCGGAGCGTTCGCATCGGTGGCGACGAAATGGATCGCAGCATAATCAGCTATGTGAAGCGGGAATATAATTTGATCATAGGGGAACGTTCCGCCGAGGAAATAAAGATGAAACTTGGTTCTGCCGCTCCATTGGACAATGAATTGAGCATGTCAATAAAGGGGAGGGACTCGATTGCCGGGTTGCCGCGTACCATCACGATAACTTCACAGGAAATACGTGAAGCTCTGAAAGATGCGATTGCATCGATAGTTGGCGTCATAAAGAGTGCATTGGAACAATGTCCTCCGGAATTATCCGCAGATTTGGTTGACAAGGGGATTGTTCTAGCCGGCGGTGGTTCAATGATTCGCAACCTGGATGTTTTAGTTTCAGATGAAACCGGGTTGCCGACCATTGTTGCTGAGGATCCATTGAGCGCAGTGGCCAATGGGGCTGGCGTAGTTTTGCAAAACTTGTCGCTGTGGTTCGAAAACGAGTGATTTTTCGAAACAAATTGGTTGACACTGGCATGAGTTCCGTTTTGATTGAAAAATCATGAAGAAGAGCGCGTCTTTAAGATCGATAAAAGCTAGGCATCCAGATTGCCAGGTTGTGAATAGGCATGGACGCGTGTATGTTATATGCAAAACGAATCCGAGGTACAAGGCGCGCCAGGGGTGATTTAGTGGGGTATTGCTGTGAAAAAAGATATACATCCGGAAGTGCATCCGATTTGTTTCGTGGATGTCTCTACGGGTAAGAGGTTTTTTACTGAGTCGACACTGCGTTCTAAGCAAAAGGAAGTGATCAGTGGCATTGAATATTACATCGTGCATAGCGATGTGACATCCGATTCGCATCCCATCTATACGGGAGAGAAGCGGTTTGTTGATACAGCCGGACGCGTTGAGAAATTTAACAAAAAGTTTTCGCGAGCGCGAGCGTAACATATGAAATTTAGCTA
>JAITBR010000071.1 GCA_031283485.1 Puniceicoccales bacterium
GATCGCCCGCGCGACAACGTCGATAACGTCCTTTTCAAGCTTCGTAAAACTATCCGCACTTTTTGTGGCAAGTTCCATCAGCTGATCGGCCATTTCTTCCTTCCCGTTAGCAATACCATCATCGTAGCCGCGTTTTTTTTCTGACTCATAGGTCACCTTAGCCTCATCTATGATTTTTTTTGCTTCACCATTGGCCGCTGCAATAATCTTTGCACTCTCATCCTGAGCTCGTTTTATGATACTATCACGCTCAATCTTGGCATCTGCAATGAGCTGCTTGGCGGAAGCAAGCACAGAATATTTCCTCCATTTCAAAACTTTTCCCACATGGAGTGCGTCAAATTTATCAAGCCTTATTTCAAGCATAGCTTCGCATCCTCACAATTGCCAAAAAAATTAGTTAGCACATATTTGACAAGTGCGACTGATTTGACAATATCCTTTTGTGGGCAACAATTTGCGCGGCAAAAATCAAGGCCAGAACGCACACTTATGCGCCTAATCACAGATTCCGGCAGAGATGATGTTGCGCATTCAAAAATTGACTTCCCACACATTGGCAGGCGCTTCACCAGTCTAACTTTTGGAAAATTTTCGCATAAATTTGGAATTTTTTTCCAAAACAACAGAGAGCGCTTAACGACAAAAGTATAAACCTCATTGCCAACCAAATCAAAAATACCGCTCAATTCTTTTTTTTCAACGACCTTATTCACATCCTTAAAGCATGCCAACGCTCCCACAATCGGAACCAGTTTTGACAAGGTTTTTGGCTGCAACATTGCAAAAGGAAGCGCCGGAGAATCAACTCTATAGTCCACTTTTTCCGCGAGTCCGTATTTGTACAAAATCTTGCGCTTAATACTAGCTCTAAACGGCACAGAGGCAAACATAGTGTCAAAAATCTTCTTGGGTATTTGATCAGCATCACCACCGTAATCCTTGCATAGACCAACATTATAGTGAAAATCGTACCAACGCCTAAAGAATTGAAAATTCGATCTTAAAACGCTCTTCAGCACACTTGTAGCTGTCTCACTCATGGCACTTAACTATTCTATTGACCCAATGGAAGCGTCGCCACCACTATCGCCATCTTCTTTAGCCCTTTCAGATGTTTTGTCCGGTGCTGGTTCCGTTTGTACTGCGACGGGGGCGTTCACCTGCGCGTTTGCGTTAGCCTTGCTTTTTTTGGCAAATTCAAATCCAAAGAAGCAAGCCACTCCAATGGCACTTATCAGCAAAATCGCCATCACACCTATCAGTGTCCACAGTTTACTGGCTGAAGATTGATCGACACTAATTCCCAAGACCGAGGTTAAATGGGAACGCTCCTGCTGTTGAACATCGGAAGTGAACGTCACCGGAAATAAAGCTATGGAAACTTTATCATAGGAAAGTCCCTGAATACTATTTGTGACCAAATATTTTATCTCACGGACCGATTCTTCGAGGCTACTTTCGGCACGATACGATATAAACACGGCAGCGGAAGAAGGAATGTTGTTCTCCGCATATGGGTCATTTTCCGGCAAAACCACATGTACACGGGCGGTCAAAACTCCTGGAATTTTACTCAATGTCTCGGATATGCTCTCCGCCATGGCATACATCAACCTGGCGCGTTCTTCGAGTGGGGATGAAACTAGCCCGCTCTTTTGAAAAACCTTCCCGAGATTGTTAAAATCGGTTTTTGGAAACCCCTTCGATTTGAGCAATTCAACGGCTTGAGAAAATCTATCCGCATCTTTAATTGTAACTGTCCATGTGGCTTCAATCCCGGGCCTTTTTGTAGCAGCTAAATTGGCTTGCTGCAGAATTGAAATTACATCATTCGCCTGGGATTCATCCATATTGGACAACAAATCTGTTTTACCGCAACCGCAAAGCAAGCAAGACACTCCTGCTAAAAGTAAAATGCACAAATTTTTGTTACTTTTTCTTCCTTCCATAACAACTAAACTCCAACCACGCAGGGAGGGACTATACAAATATAGCAGCACACCGTCAACCAAAATTTGCCAATGCCACCAAATTACAAAACAACTTTTGCACTTGCCGAATCAAAACGCAATAATACTCCATTATCCAAACGCAAAACAAGATTGCCATTGGCGTCCACGCCGCTTTCATTTCCGCTAAAAATTTTTTCGCCGCAACTGACGTTCACCCACTTACCGTAAAGCATGTCAAAAAAATTCCAATTATTCGCAATGAACCGCGTATATTTTCCATATTTATACAAATTGACGGCTTCCTCGATGGCTCCAATTACCGCATCTAGGACAAATTGATAGGTAACTGACTGAAGACGAGTCTTAAGTGCTGTAGCTTCGTATGCAATACCAGATACATTCGACAGATCCGGGGCAGTTAAAACGTTAATACCAACGCCAAACACCGCACGCTTGAGAACTTTATCGGCAAAGCATGTTTCCAGCAACACTCCTCCAACTTTTTTTCCCGCCAGAAAGATATCATTCGGCCATTTTATGCTCAAATGGAGCATTCCTCCGAATTTCACAATAAATTTTAAGACAAAAACTTGAGCAAAAACCCCCATTGGACGCGAAACAAATATTTCAACTGGAAGCGCAGCGGAAAAATAAATATTCCCCGGATTCTGGCTTATCCAGAGACTTCCACAACGTCCCCTTCCATTGGTTTGCTTATTTGCAATGACACAAAACATTGGTTCAACACCATTGCCGAGCAATTTAACGACTTCATCATTCGTGCTCGCAACATTTTCAAAGCAAAACAGTCGCACACCCCCCAGATCGAAATAGTTATTCACTGACAATCAAAACGAAATCTTGGTGCAAATTAACTTTCGGAATTAAACAAAAAACCCGCCACCGCGGCGGGCAAACTTTAACTCTAGATCAAACCAATTGTACACTAAAATGAGCAATCAACGGATGCATTGAACCAAACCATCGACTTTGGAGCTTCTTCTGCAGCATTCTGCCAAGAGCTTTTTTTGGCGCTATTTCCAGCGAATTCCGCACCGACACGCACCTTTGCATGTTCATTGAAGCTGTACACGAGATCGGCATTCGCTCCATAAAACCAATGAGATTTATCCCCTTCGATTCTTGCTGCCCCCTCTGCGCTAATACCACCTGGCCTATCAGTCTTATCATAACCCACATTCGCCCCAAATTCAACGGCAATACCACTCAGACCAAACTGCGCCAAATCATAGGTATAAGCAATACGCCCTTCAATGGCTATCTCCTTCCATTCGCAATTATATGCAAAATACACTGACGGTGATAGCAGCACATCAGCCATAACACCAACATACAATTCATTGGAATTACCCCTAAAGGACAGTTGTTTCTGTATCGCCACTCTATTCGTCCAAAATCGATGAATATACCCACAGTCCAGCGTAAACATGTCCGTCACATCGTAAGACGCCCCCACATAGGGAGCAATCTCATTTTCATTGAACATCGGAGATTTTTGCGATTCCAACGCTAAGGCACTGTCTACTCCGACATAGGCCCTGCCTTTTTCCAACACAGGTAAACCGAGCTCGGCCTTGGATAAAATTGCACGTGTGCTCCTCCGATAACCACGGAATGCTCTCTCAGTCGAGAATTTGATACTCGTATCTAAATTGAAAGCGGGCATCTCAAACGCCCCCAAACAACCGAAGCTCAACAACCCAGTAGCAATTGCCGCTATCTTTTTCATAATATTCTCCAATTTAGTTTCTAATTCAGGAATGGCCACCAAACAGGCAACCACCTGTCATCCTGAAATAAACTTAGGCAAAGTCAAGTTTTTTAATTTTATTTTTTTCACCGCGTGCCATTTTCGTCTCGCACTTCGCATTTTTATCTTGCCATAGTTCCCGCATTCGTTCACTCACATTCCATTACGATCCAAATCAGCCGTTGAAATGATACCACATATTCCACA
>JAITBR010000070.1 GCA_031283485.1 Puniceicoccales bacterium
TTAGCGAAAAAAAGAATATCGTTTGGGGGTCCATAAAGAACCAGTTCTTCACGGCAATCCTTACCCCATCCACACGAGCAACTGGATTTTTTACCAACCCAGTTCTATTGGACGATGCCGCTTTGGACCATCAGGATGAAGGAATTTCGGCGGAGATGACATTTAAAGTGGGAGATATAGCTCCGCAGAGCGAATATAAGTTGGATTTGGATTTTTATGTGGGGCCAAAGGATTTTGCAAGGTTGGATAGAATGTGTAACAAACAAGATCTTGTGATGCAGTTTGGTTTTTTTGGAATAATAAGCAAGTTTTTGCTGTTTATGATGCTGGGCATACATTCCATCGTACCGAATTGGGGGTTGGCAATAATTTTTCTCACAATTGTGGTTAAATTATGCCTCTGGCCTCTCACAACCGCCCAAGTTAGGGCATCGAAGAAAATGTCAGCCATACAAGCTCCGCTCAGGGAAATCAGAGAAAAGTACAAAAATAATCCGAATAAAATTCGGAACGAGACGGTGAAATTATTTAAACAGTATCGCGTGAATCCTGCAGCTGGCTGCTTGCCGATTTTCGTACAAATCCCCATATTTTTTGGCCTATATTTTATGCTGCGGACATCATCCGAACTGCGTTTTGCGCATTTTTTATGGATAAAGGATTTATCGATTTCCGATACAATTACCCATATCGGTCATTTCCCGGTGAATATTTTGCCATTTATAATGTATTTCACGATGGCACTTCAAATGCGTATGACACCAATGCCATCCGCAGACGGTTCGCAGAAAATAATGCTAAAATTAATGCCGATAATCTTTTTAATTTGCTGCTACAGCTTTCCATCGGGGTTGGTTCTGTACTGGACTGTGCAAAATATTTTGACCATTGTGCAACAGTATATAGTATCACGGCGTAGGGATATGCAAATGGAGCAGTTATTGGCAGAGGGGTTGCCAGTTAAAAAGACGGGGCAAAGTCGAAAGAAGAAAAATTTTACCAAGTAAAGGGGTAGTATGTCAGGACATAGCAAGTGGGCGACGACTAAGAGGCATAAGGAAGCCGTTGATTCTAAGCGTGGTAAGTTGTTTAGCTTGATCGGCAAGGAGCTGTCCATTGCCGCTAGATTGGGTGGTGGAGATCCAAATTTCAATGCCAGATTACGGAACCTTATCCAAAAGGCAAAGGCAGCCAACATGCCGGCCGATAATATCAAAAAAGCCATTCAAAAGGGTACGGGTGAAGTGCCGGGCTGCACCATTGATGAGCTACTCTATGAGGCGTATATTACCGGCGGCGTTGGTCTAATTATTGAAGTTACCACCGATAATAAAAATCGTGCAGCAAGCGAGGTAAGGAGTACACTAACGAAGTGCGGAGGAAATTTGGCCACTCCAGGGGCATTGATGTTTAATTTTCAACGATTTGGTCAAATTTTTATAGCCAAATCTGCCATTGGCGAGGACGACCTAATGAGTTTGGTACTCAGCGCTGGTGCATATGATTTTAAGGCTGACGACGAGGAATGTTACGAAGTGTTATGTCAAGTTTCAGAATTTTATGGCCTTGAGAATATTTTATCTGAAACTAAGATTGAAGCACAATCATCGGAGTTGGTGTACATCCCGAACAGCGTCGTTGAAATTAATGATCAGGAAGTTACGAACAAGATCATGCGTACGGTGGAAAAATTAGAAGATTTGGACGATGTTAAAAATGTATTTGCAAATTTCGAATTTTGTGATAACCTCCTCGGCTGAAGGTTTTGGCTTTTTTTATAAAAAAAGCTTGCCAATATTAAAATATTTTCCTTATGTTTCGCAGTGTGGCAGTAGACCCTAACTTAGACTTTGTCCAGCCAACTCTTCCGGATAGTTTACGAGCGAACGATTCGAGTACTGGTGGTTGCGCTCCGATGGAGGAATGTGCCGGAATTGTGGCATGTGAGTTCCAAGGACATTCCATCGGATTCCTATGGAGGTCATGTGCAGGTGATTTTTCTGGAATTAATTCTAGAGCTAAATATACTAATTGTTCCCTGGGAACTCGAAGCGTACTCGCTAAGCGGTCAATTTCCAGTTTTGTACACATTGCACGCGACGTGTCCCAATTGCGAAATTCCCTTGTTAAAGGGTTTGTGCGGTTGCGGAGGGATTCCAAAGTTACCGGCGACTATTTACGTGGGCTTGAGGAGGAGCTTCGCACTATATTTACGCCAATATTTATGTCGCGCGGAGAATCGGCACGTGAACTCAATAGGATACGAAGTTTTGTTGGTGTCTTGCTGGAATCCTTCGACAAAAGGAGCGCCAAGCAAATGCGTAACCAATGCAATTATGTTTTGGAATGCGGTGGTGCGATGGCATTATTCGGAGTGCTTAGGAGTGTCCTCAAAGCGGTGAAGTAGGAGGTTGGTGAGTCAGGAGTTCGCGTATAACCTTGTCGATGAGCTTGGGGTTAGCTTTTCCCTGAGTTGCCTTTATAACTTGCCCCTTTAGGACGTTTAGGGCTTGGCCTTTGCCAGCCAAAAATTCATTTGTAGCCCTGGCATTGTCGCAGATGACGCTCCTGCAAATTCCAGTAAGTTCGTCAGTATTAGTTTCCTGGCGTAGGCCGTGTTTGTCAATGAGAGCATCGACGGAATCATCGGTTTTATACATTTCGGCAAAGATTTCTTTGGCGGATTGCTTGGAGATGACGGCGCCATCAACCATTTTTGATAATTCGGCAAGGCGTTGCGGCCTAATCCTGTTACATGCGGATTCCAGTGGCGTTGATCCCGCCATGCGCAACAGATCGTTGGCTATGAAATTCGCAATGGTCCTTGGTCCATTGTAAATTTTTACGGTTTCTTCAAAATAATCGCCTAAGACTTTATTTGGGCAGAGCACAGACGTTACCGTGTATGGCAAGTTATGCAGCCAATTGAGACGTTCTTGCTTTGCAAAGGGCATTTCTGGCAATTCACTGCGAATGCTCGCTACCATTTCTTCGGAAATCTTCACTGGCATCAGATCTGGATCCGTGAAATACCTATAGTCGTAAGCTGTTTCCTTCGTTCGCATTAGCGTTGTCACGCCCGTTTCCGCATTCCAACGGCGAGTTTCCGGGAAAATCGTTCCACCGTCGTCTAAAACGCTTCGCTGCCGGCGAATTTCGTACTCAATTCCATGCTTCACTCCAGAAATTGAATTCAAATTTTTCAATTCAACTTTGACCCCAAGTCCCCGTTGACCAATTGGACGAATGCTGACGTTTGCATCGCATCGCATTTGCCCCTTTTCCATGTCACAATCGGATATCCCAGCGTACACCAGGTGCATGCGCAATGAATTCAAGTATGCGAAAGCTTCCGCCGCCGAATGCATATCCGGTTCAGATACGATCTCAATGAGGGGAACTCCCGCTCGGTTATAGTCGACCAGAGATTCATTTTCAAAATGTGTCAATTTCCCAACATCTTCTTCCAGATGAATTCTGTTAAGTTTTATTTTTTTGTGTTCTCCCATGATATTTCTACTTGGACCTTCAAGTTCAATTTCAACGCTTCCTCCGCGACACAATGGGCTGCTGTTTTGCGAAATTTGATAATTTTTGGGGCA
>JAITBR010000096.1 GCA_031283485.1 Puniceicoccales bacterium
TTGAGCACGTAAATGATTGCCTATGTATGCTGCCATCTAGGTTCAGTAGAGTTTTGTGGTGTAAAAATTGCAACCGGATCGAAATCGGTGATGGCGCAGTGAAGTCATGTTCCCACTGCGGAAGTACATGTACGGCGATCAAATTTTAGGGAAACTTCAAAGAGTTGCAATTGTGGTAAATGCCACAAAGAGTGGGGCATTACCCTTTGCACGGGAGCTCGCAATCCGATTTGAAAAACAAGGTATTGGAGCGCAGATTTTAGCTAAATATCCCATTGACGAAAATATTTTCGATCGGGTTGATATGATCACAACCGTTGGCGGAGATGGGACACTTCTTGGCATAGCAGCAATGGCCACTAAATTTGAAATATCGGTTTTCGCAGTAAATCACGGAGAGGTTGGGTTTTTATCAACGATTGCCCGCGAACATGCACTGCAGCAAATTGAAAATCTTAAAACGAGTAAATTCAGGTTATCTGAGAGACTGATGTTGGCCATTAATTTGAACGAAATGCGCTATTTGGCTTTAAACGACGTCGTTGTTCGCAGCAAGAATTGCGCTCGTCTAACGAAATTGACAGCAATTTTTAACGGTAACTTGATTGCCGAATACCGCGCCGATGGTGTAATGGTATCTTCACCAACCGGGTCAACTGCATACAATTTTTCTGCTGGAGGGCCCATTACCCATCCCAATCTCGATTGTATGATATTCACGCCCATATGCCAGCACGGTTGTAATGCCTATTCGCTCGTTTTACCCGCTTCAGGATCTCTAGTTCTAACAGCTGAAAAGGGCGATGAGTTCGCCGTCTACTGCGATGGTAATCCCACAGGTTGTGCGAGTGAAGTAATTGTTTCCGCTTTTGAGAAAAAATTGAAACTCATGGAAATTGAAGGTCTGTCGTTTTTTGATATTTTGCGAAAAAAATTGTAGCTTTGCGTGAAATTTTTTACACGGGACTTACTCCGTATTTTGTGCAAGTTTTGCACTTTCGTGATAAGAGTTGCTCATATTTCTAAAGTTCGTGGAAGATTTTTGAAAATTGGCGTATGTGCCGTTCGAGCAAGATTGGGAAAGTGCCCTAATCAGCCCAGTTAATCTAGTATCAGTTCTGTTATTTTTTACGGCAATACTGTAGGCATCCATGTCTCCAACCAGAAACACCTTACTCCTTCCGCGGGTAATCGCAGTGTAGATCAAATTTCGCTGCAGCATAATGAAATGTTGCCTCAAAAGAGGCACAATTACCACTGGAAATTCACTCCCCTGTGATTTATGAATACTTATTGCATAGGCTAGAGAAATGTCATTAACATTTGCACGCGAAAGTGTTACAGTGTCTTGATGGAATCGAACAACCATTTCTTTGTCGTCGTTATTTACGTGTAAAATGCGGCCAAGGTCACCATTAAAAATGCCTTTGTCATAATTATTTTTGGTTTGGATGACCTTGTCTCCAACTCTAAATTGGGTCCAATCTGTCCCGGAAAAATTTTCGACGAAAGTGTCTTGGAGGAGTCGATTCAGGGATTCAGTCCCGACTATCCCCTTGTGCATGGGGGCAAGGATCTGTACGTCGCCAATTGGGTCGATTCTATACCATTGTGGAATATATTTTTTGCAGAGAAGGATAACTTTTTCTGCGCAATCCTCTGCATCTGTGGCTAAAAGAAAATGCATGTCGCGGCGAGGATCAAGTTGCGATGGCTGGCTGACGGCCAGATAAGGATAGCGAATGTCATCGTTGCGGATCGCATATGCAGTTGCAACGATGTCGCTGCAGCCTTCCTGGCGAAAAATCTTGTTTAATCGCGAGACCTCGAAAATTTGCGAATTTATCAAATCATTCAAAATGTTGCCGGGCCCCACCGATGGCAATTGATCGATATCTCCAACAAACATAACAGCGGCTGTGCTTGGTATGGCCCGGAGTAGCGATGCAGCCAGGTGCGTATCGAGCATGCTCGCTTCGTCGACGACTACGTAATCGATTGCTAACTGATTTTCGTCGTTGAACAAAAACCTGTGTTCCGCGGGATTATACTGCAGTAGGCGATGTATCGTTTTAGCTTCAAGCCCAGTTGTTTCAAATAATTTCTGGGTTGCTCTTCCGGTTGGAGAGCAGAGCGCTATTTTAGTGCGCTTTGCCGATAAAATGCTGACCAATGCGCGTAAAATCGTCGTTTTCCCGGTACCTGGACCACCTGTTATAATGTTTAATTTTGTACTAAGTGCTGAGCGCAGAGCACCAACTTGAGCTTCGTCAAATGCGAAACCTTCCCGATTTTGAGCCCATTTTATCGCCGCCTCCGCATCAATTTTTGAAACTGAACAGCGTCCGTTTGACGCAATATTTTGCAGTGCATGTGCGATGCTATTTTCTGCATTCCGCATGGCAGACAATTGAAAAATTCCAGGCTCGATTTCAAATAATTGGCCGAATGAAAGCATGTTCTTCAGGCGGGCCTCAATTCTATCAGATGAAACCTTCAGCAAAATTTGTGCATCACGTATCAGCGCTTCCCCCGTTAAGCACGTATGCCCATCGTCTTCTCGCTGACTGAAAATGTGCAAAATTCCAGCATCGATACGTGAAAAGTGAGTTTCGGGGATTCCAATATTTTTTGCGATGCGGTCCGCCGTTTTAAACCCGATCCCCGGGACCTCCTTCGCCACTCGATAGGGATCCGTTTCTAAAATTTCTCGCGCTCGTTCACCGTATATGGCATACAAATGTAAGCACATGGTGCTAGAAATTTCATAGGTTTGCAGAAAAATCATCATGTCACGGATTGCAAATTGCTGATTCCATGCCACCTTAATTTTTTCCGCGCGATACCTACCAATGCCATCTACCTCCAATAGTCGAGCGGATTCAGTTGATAAAATGCTGAATGTGTCCTTTCCAAAATGATCAACTATTTTTTTCGCGTAAATCTTTCCTATTCCATCGATCAACCCGCTTCCCAGGTAACGCTGAATTCCCTTAATATCCGAAGGAAGCTTGGATTCGATCAATGAAAAGTTGAACTGCCGACCATGTTTTTCGTGCTTTGACCACAATCCATGCACTTCAACGATTTCTCCGCACTGCACGCCGGGCATTAGCCCGCAAATCGTCGCATTTCCTCGGCCATTTTCAAGTTTTAACTCCGCAACGGCATATCCATTGGCATCATTTCTGTAAATAATTTTTTCCAGACTGCCGCACAATGCCTCTTTTTCGCTACTTTCTTCAGCCTGTGACATGGGGGATATAAAACGATTAAAATGAATAAACAAAAGGGCAAATTCACTTACAGAGTTGCTCTTTTATAGGAAAGTTTGCCCATCACTTGCCATTGCAAGCCCGATTTTTTGCCAACCTTTTGCCGTCAGTATCCTGCCCTGCTGTGTGCGTTGCAAATATCCCTCCTGAATTAGGTAGGGTTCGTGCACATCTTCGATGGTCTGCATCTCCTCTCCAACGGCAATTGCAACCGTCCCAAGCCCAACTGGTCCTCCGCTGTAATTTTGGCCAATAACGCTAAGAATTTTTTTATCCATGTCATCGAGTCCATCACGGTCTATTTCGAGCATTTCTAAAGCATCTCTGGCGACAGTTTGGTCGGCAATGGGGAGAGATTTTTGCTGTGTGAAGTCCCGTACGAAGCGCAGCAGATTATTGGCAATTCTCGGTGTTCCGCGCGACCGGTTAGCAATTTCCAGCGCACATTCCCCGGTTATTCTAATGTCCAGCAAAAGCGCACTTCTTTTGACTATTTGACATAAATCTTCGGCGGAATAGTAATCCAATCTAGATTGCAGTGTAAACCGGCTTCTAAGTGGGGCGCTTAGCATACCAGTACGCGTCGTCGCACCGACGAGCGTAAATGATGGAATTGATAAACTTACGCTGCGAGCATTGGGCCCCTGATCGATCATTATGTCTATCCGAAAATCTTCCATCGCCGAGTATAAATATTCTTCCACCGTGCGCGGCAGGCGGTGTATTTCATCGATAAATAGGATATCCGTGCGCTCCAACCCCGTAAGCAAACCAGCCAAATCAGCCGCTTTTTCAATAACCGGGCCAGAGGTGATGCGAACATTGGAATTCATCTCTCGGCCGAGAATCATGGCTAGCGTGGTCTTACCCAAGCCCGGTGGACCACAAAACAGGATGTGGCTGAGCGCCTCTCCGCGCTTGACCGCAGCTCCAGTCATTATCTTTAGGCGCCCAATGGTTTTATTCTGCCCCACGAAACCTAAAAAATCACGGGGACGCAACGTCTGCTCACGCTCCTCGCTGGAAGCTTGGTTTAAAATTTGCGGCACATTAACCGCCCCGTCATTGCTCAACGCCACTCATTAAACAAGTAGCAACCGGCGGGCACAAAACAAGTATTTTATCACTGCGGCGGAAGCATTAGGTACTTAAATAAATTTTCGTGGAGAAAACTTGTTGCTTGCATTATTTTTTCAATAGGTTGATATTCGCCGTGAAATCGGGGTGTAGCTTAGCCTGGTAGAGCGCTACGTTCGGGACGTAGAAGTCGCTGGTTCGAATCCGGTCATCCCGACCATTCTCTATGGCCTTTCGTCATTAATTCCCGATGAGAATGCTGTTTTGTGTAAAAATTCTCTTTGGGACCAATATGGTTTGTACCTGCCATCAGATGTATTACAA
>JAITBR010000015.1 GCA_031283485.1 Puniceicoccales bacterium
CGATTTGCCCTTCCGGATCTCCACTTCCTTATTTTTGGGGATGCGGAGAAAATTCACCATTATGTGCGGGAATTGCCTTCTGGCTTATCCCACGAAATTCGCCACACGGACATTGCCGTCACCGGAGACATGGATGTGATGTCCTCCATTCGAAACGGGAAAAAATCCAGCATGGGTCTCGCCATTCAATCTGTTATGGACGGAGAGGCGATGGCGGTGGTGTCCTCCGGTAACACCGGGCTCTACATGGCTTTGGCAAAGATAATTTTGAAGACCATCGACGGCATCCATCGGCCCGCCATCGCTTCGGTAATTCCAGGAAAGGCGGGACGGGCTATATTTCTTGATCTGGGAGCCAATGCCGAATGTGATGTGAAAAACCTGCTGGATTTCGCCATTATGGGGGAGGTGTTGGCGCGATCTGTGTTCAACAAAGATTTAGCCAGTGTTGCTCTGCTGAACATAGGAGCCGAAGACACCAAAGGCAATCGTCTCGTAAAAAAAACAGCAGAAATATTGAAGGAAACCATCGATAATTATGTGGGATTTGTGGAGGGAAATGATCTCTGCAGCGGCAATGTAGACGTGGTTGTGACGGATGGGTTTACGGGAAATGTTGCCTTAAAAACCATGGAGGGTACCGCCAAGTATTTGTTCGGCGAAGTAAAAGAAGCAATTCAAAATAATTTTCTGTCGATCATTGGCTCCATTTTTATGAAATCTGCCTTTGCCGATTTAAAAAACCAAATGGATCCGCGACTTTACAACGGAGCAATACTGGTGGGGCTGAACGGAGTTGTGGTGAAAAGTCATGGCAATAGCGACGCCGTCGGATTTGCAAATGCCATATCGTTTACCATCAACATTTTGAAAAATAATATATTTGATAAGATAAAAAAATTACTCGATAGATCACAAAAATATAATCTGGACAAAAGCATTACTGACAGTTAATGTAGTAAAAATCGCCAATGATTTAGTATAAAAAAATTGCTGGCGGCTAGTATAAAAAAAATCATTGACGGCTGCTGTGAAAATAAATTCGGAGCAAGAGATATGCAGGCTATTAATTGCGAAAAAGATATATTAGGCAATGGTCTCTTGAATTCCGTTATCATTGGCATTGGCGCTTCTCTTCCCAAAAAATATCTCACCAATTTCGATTTAGCGGAGAAAATGGACACCTCAGACGAATGGATAACCAAGAGAACCGGCATAAAACGCAGATATATAGCCGGCGAAGGTGAAACCACCGCCTCCCTGGCCACGGAAGCGGCGCTCAGTGCTCTGGAGCAGTCGAAAATTTCTCCCTATGATATAGATTTGATAATCGTGGCCACCGCCAGTGGCGACTACACCTTTCCGGCCACCGCAATCCTGGTGCAGAGAACGCTTGGCATAAGAGAAAATTGCGTGGCCTTTGATGTGAACGCCGCCTGCAGCGGATTTATATTTGCCATCGATGTGGCGGATTCCTATCTGAAGCTGGGAAAGTCGAAATGCGCTTTGGTGATCGGCGCAGAAACATTTTCCCGTCTCCTGGACTGGAGCGATCGATCCACCGCCGTTTTATTCGGGGACGGAGCCGGTGCCATCGTGCTGCAGGCGCAGCCGTCCGAATCTCAGCGCGGCATTCAGTCCTGCCGCATATACTCCGATGGGGCATATGTCAATGAACTCAAAACTTCTGGTGGGGTATCCACCACATCGAATGCCGGTTTTGTGCAGATGGATGGAAGATGTGTTTTTAAAAATGCGATAGAAAAATTCAGCGCAATGCTTACATGTGCTATGGCAGATAATAAATTAACGATCGACGACATCGATCTAATCGTTCCCCATCAAGCGAATGCAAGGATTATAGAAAAATTAATAGAAAACTTCTCTATAAGCCGAGACAAGGTATTGATAACAGTAGACAAACATGCTAATACTTCAGCTGCGTCCATTCCACTATCATTGAATGAAGTGAGAGACGTTGTATTTTCCAAAAAGAACGTAATCCTTCTTTCCATGGGAGCGGGGTTTACGTGGGGGTACGTTTTTTTAAAAATGTAGCGCCAATTTTTGTGAATTTTTTTAGCATGATTGTTTTGTATCTTTAAAATAGTTGTGTAGTGCAGTGTTGTTTAGTTTATGTGAGGATTGTTGTCATGGAAAGTAAAAAGAAAACCCTAACAAGGGCGGATATTGCCGAGGCCATCGTTAACGTGTTTGATCTCACTAGGATTGAAGCTTCAGGGCTGGTTGATCAGGTTCTTTTGGTCATATCCGATACCTTAGCAGACGGAGAGCCGGTGAAGATATCTGGTTTTGGTACGTTTTTTGTGCGGCAAAAAAAAGAGAGGATGGGACGAAATCCGAGAACTCTAAAAGAAGCGTTGATATCTTCGCGAAAAGCAATATCATTTAAGTCATCGGCATTGCTTAAGAAAGCAGTCAACGACATGTTGTCCTAGATGAGCTTAGGAGCATTATTATACGGAGGAACGAATGAGGTTAATGGAAGGAAAAAGCGGCGTAGTGATGGGAGTCGCCAACGACAGGTCTCTCGCCTGGGGAATCGCAAAGTCCCTTGCCCAAGAGGGGGCCAAGATGGTCTTTAGCTATCAGTCTGAGGCCTTCCACAAGAGAATAAAACCATTGGCCGATTCCATAGGAAATGTAGATCTCATTGAATGCGATGTGTCCAATGATGAGAGCATAAAATCCATGTTAGCGGAGGCACACGCCAAGCTTGGGAAAATTGATTTTGTAGTTCATGCCATTGCCTATTCTGATAGGGATGAGCTTACGGGACCATACCTGAACACTTCACGAGCGAATTTTTTGAATACCCTGGACATTTCCTGCTATTCCTTTACGGCGGTGTGTAAATATGCCGCCGATTATCTGTCCGACAATGCTTCGCTCCTGACCTTGACCTATATCGGAGCCGAAAGAGTCATGCCTCACTACAATGTCATGGGAATTGCGAAGGCAGCTCTGGAGGCAAGCGTGAAATATCTGGCTGCCGACTTTGGGAAGCGCAATGTGCGGGTGAATGGATTATCGGCCGGTCCAGTAAAAACTTTGGCTTCCTCCGGCATAGATGATTTCAGATATATTCTCAAGTGGAATCAATATAATGCTCCCCTAAGAAGAAATACCACCCTCGATGACGTCGGTGGCTGCGCGTTGTTTTTGCTCAGCTGGTTATCGTCCGGTGTGACCGGCGAGATCGTTCACGTCGATTCCGGATATCATGTGGTAGGCATGAAGGCGCCGGATGCTCCTGACATATCAGTGGTGTAGTCGGCTATTTGGATTAGCGAAAAGACACATTAGGCGATGGTTTCTCATCACTTCAGCAAATTCATGAAATTAGCCATTCAAGAGGCTGAAAAGGCCGCGGAACGTGGATCTGTGCCGGTTGGTGCCGTGATCATCCTGGAGGACAATGTAATAGCCTCCGCCGGCAATGAGGTGCTGAAGAGTTCAGATCCCACAGCTCACGCTGAAATAGTGGCCATCCGCAGAGCCTGCGCCCAACTAGGCTGCAATATATTGGAAAATTGTGACATTTATATCACACTAGAACCCTGTGCCATGTGTGCCCAGGCCATCGCTTTGGCCAGAATCTCACGATTGTACTTCGGAGCCTACGACAAAAAATACGGCGGAGTTGTACATGGTTGCCATGTTTTTGACCATTCCATTCATAAACCTGAAGTAATTGGAGGGATCTCCGAAGCTCTTTGCGCAAAAATTTTACAGAATTTTTTCAAGAGCAGAAGAAATTAATTAAAAAGAAAAAAAAAGCTTTTAATATCATTGTTGTTTATGTATAAGTATGTATAAGTGTCTGGAGCTGTTATTTCACCTATTTTTGGTTTTGCAGGGATAGCGGAATGAGCCCCATTTGTTACTTCCAGCAGATGGAAGTTTTTGAAACTGTTTATTTTTTTATGAAAGTATGGAGGAATAGTGTTCGTTTTTGTTCGCGACAACAATGTTGATCAGGCGCTCAGGGCTTTAAAAAAGAAAATGCAGCGCGAAGGGATCTTTCGGGAAATAAAATTGCGGCGGCATTTCGAAAAACCGTCTGAAAAGAGAGCGCGTGAAATATCAGAAGCAATTCGACGCACAAGAAAACTGCTGAAAAAGCGCATGGACCGCGACGGATACTAGTCAGCGGCAAAACGCTCCATTCTGCAATAATATACTGAAATTCGTGATAAAATGCCCAGATCTTCGGCAAATGCTTAGATCTGTTGATTTGTTGTGGAATAATTCTCACTCATCTTCATAATCTCCGTCGGCGATGTCTTCCAGCGTCATGCTTATGTGTTTTTTCCCCTTCCATTCCGACATTGTCAGGGAGCCCAATACGTTAATTGGTCGTTTGTAGTTGAACATTATGTTCTCCAGGTTAGTGCCACAGCTTTTAAAGGCGATCGTCCGCAGTATTTTTCCGGAACCGTCATCCAATATGGCTCGTATATGACCACGTCCCACCGCCATGGGCGATATTATTTCCACATTTTTTATCACAAATTTCGGATGCCTATTTCCAGTGCCGAATGGTTCTAGCTCACCCAACATCTCCATAAATGGCACCGACGTAGCCGTGGAAATTGTGAGGAAACAATCTGCGTAAAGTTCATTGCTGCTGCAGGTGTGCGTTATTTCCTTTTTCAAAAATGCAATTAGCTCGGGTATTTTGTCGTCCTTTATAGAGAAGCCGGCCGCTATGTAATGGCCTCCGCCGGACAATA
>JAITBR010000053.1 GCA_031283485.1 Puniceicoccales bacterium
TTTACACATATTGGCGCGATTACAGGTATCCTTGAATGCGATTTTAGGATACCCCGTCTCGAATATTCTCTGCATGATTTTCTGCCAAAGATCTGACGTTGCTACCCTTTGCGAGGGAATTTTTCCCTCGGCAGATTGTTCTTCCAATTCAATGTAACGTTTTTCGAATTTGGAGCCATATAAATCGTGCAAATCACTAGCATCTTCGGGATTAAATAAAGTCCAATCGATATTCTCTTCCAGCCGTTTCATGAACAAATCTGGAATCCACAAGACTGTACCCAGCTCATCATTACCCACATTTGAGCCTCCAACCTTTTTCTTGTAATCAATAAATTCCTTCACGTCACAATGCCAAGCTTCTAAACTGGCTAGTCCCTTTCCCCGGCGCCTTTCCGTTCCCTGATTTGCCACGGCCAATTGGTGTTGATGCAGCTGCAGAAACGGAATAATTCCAGGGGAATCTCCCCGCGTTCCTTTGATTTTCATACCTCGGCCGCGTACATTTGTCCAGGAACCGCCAACCCCGCCGCCCCACTTTGAAATGAAGGCATTATCCGCAATTCCACGGGCCATAATGCTCTCCAAATCGTCGCGTATGTGGTAAACGTAGCTCGCCATCATTTGCGCTTTCGGTGTTCCGGCGTAGTACAGCGTTGGCGTAGACAGACAAAATTTCCTTTCCTTAAACAGCTCATAGAGCGCGATGGCATCTCTTTCCGCATGATCTCCGCCGAGGAATACTCCCATGGCAACGCGCATCCATAGCATTTGAGGTGTTTCCAAAATTGTGTGTACAGAGTCGCGTAGCAAATAATTTTCGACTAAACTTTGAAGGGCAATGGCATCAAATTCCAGGTCAGCGCGGATATCAAGTTCAGTGGCTATCATTTCTAAATCATACTTAAGCATACCTTTGTGGAGTAATCCAAGCTGCACTCCATGCTCGATATACTTTGCGAAAGTTGAGCGCTGCCTTTCCTGCAACCAGCTGACGCCATCGCTTGAGCAGCGCCAATTGAGGATATCTTCATACAAATAGGATAGCTGAATGCGGGCGGCAAAAATTGCAAAGTTTGGGTCTTTTTCGATTAAACTTCGCGCATTCTCAATTACTAGCGTGCGCAAGGAATCGTAGTCCATTTCACTAATCACACCGTTTCGCAATGCACACACCACTTCGTCATTGGTTAGATGCGAATTTATACCGACGCGCGCAAACGATATTCTCGCCTGCAGGTCAGAGCCGTCCCACAGAAAATTTTCTCCCTTTCCGCTTCTTATCAAAATTATTGCCTCTTGGGAAGCGGCATCTGTGGCTTGGTCCTCAATTTGCTCATTGTCCCGCATTTGTGCACGCTTGGAACGGTATAAAATGTATGCCTCAGCTACTTTGAAGAACCCCTCTGACATAAGTTCCTCTTGGACATAGTCTTGTACATCCTCGACATGCGCGAATAACAACCCAGAATTAATCACGCTTTTCGTCACCTCTTCTGCAATTTTTGCAGCCGGCGCCGGATCTTGTTTTATCGCTAAAAATGCCTGAGTTACAGCATTTTTAATTTTCATTTCATTCCAAGGCACAACCTGATTATTGCGCCTGATCAGCTTGATATTTGGCTGCTTATTGCATCTATTAAATAATTCGTTCTCGGTACGTTTTTTCATGGCGTAGCTGCGCGCAATGTCTCGGACCTTGTTACGAATCAAAACCTCTTCGACCAGCAGATCAATTTCGTTTTTACTCAGCGCATCGGACTGGCGGCGCATAGACTCCCAAGTAATGTCGGCCATAAGTGAACTGATCAAATTTTTGTTTTCTTCCGTAAAAATATCAGCTTCACCGCGAGACAAGCAAACATTGGTTAGTGCTTCGCCGAGCTCACGGGCAATACCAGGTACATCGCAATCCCTATGTGCTTCAAGGCGCTCTGCAACACTCTCCCATCGGAAACGTGGCTTTTCCTCATTAGGCGTAAAAACAAATCTTCTGAGTTCCAAATCTTCCTGTGAATCCGTACGCATAATCTTCCCCTGCAGAACTAAACTTCTTACACCATACAGTCAACATCTAGTGGCGAAATTTTTCACTGTACCGAACTAATCGCACAAATCCCAAAAGCGGATACATGTAACAAATCCTCTTAGCCCGATGCCACAAAAACAGCTCACACAACTCGAGAATTATCCAGCTGGGAGCGGAAGCCGCATGCACGATCGAAGCGCAAATTTGAACGCAACTTGAATTCAGCTTGCTTGCCATCATTCCACTGCTGTACCGGACGGATGTATCCAACAATGCGAGAATATATTTCCGTTTGTTTGTTGCAATGCGGACACATCACCTGCTCCCCGGATAAATAACCGTGATCCTGACAAACGGAAAATGTTGGTGTCAGGGAATAATATGGTAGCTTGTAATTTTGTGCAACCGTTTTAACCAGTGTCTTCACAATATTTTTATCGGACACACGTTCACCGAGGAACAAATGCACAACCGTCCCGCCGGTAAACTTTGTTTGTAAATCATCCTGATGATCAAGCACGGCGAATAAATCCTCCGTGTAATTAACGGGCACATGAATCGAATTGGTGTAGAAAGGGACATCGCTATCGCGCTTTTGCTCATTTTCATTTGCCGCCAGAATTTTATCCCTGAAGCGAGCCTTATCCTTTCTCGCTAGCCTGAATGAAGTACCTTCCGCTGGTGTTGCTTCAAGGTTATACAAATTTCCCGTTTCCCTCTGAAACTCCATTATTTTATTGCGCATGAAATCAAGCACTTCCAAAGCAAATTCTTTTCCATGGGTAGTGGTGATGTCTTCTTCCAGAAAATTTAAGCACGCCTCATTCATGCCGACGAGCCCGATCGTCGAGAAATGATTTCGCCAATATTTACCGAAGCGCTTTTTAACATCTTTCAGGTAAAACGTAGTATATGGATATAAGTTTGATGTAGTTAATTTTTCAAGAAGTCCCCGTTTAATTTCTAAGCTTTCACTGGCAAGCTCCATCAAATTTGACAAGCGTAATAAAAATTCAGCCTTCGATTTTGCCAAAAAGCCAATCCTTGGAAGATTAATTGTCACAACGCCAACGCTACCTGTCAAAGGATTTGCTCCAAATAGGCCGCCTCCACGCTTGCCTAATTTGGTATTATCTATGCGTAAGCGGCAACACATAGAGCGAGTATCCTCCGGATTCATATCGGAATTTATGAAATTGGAAAAATACGGAATACCATATTTGCCGGTCATTTCCCAGAGGCCATCGAGATTTTGATTATCCCAATCGAAATCTTTCGTAAGATTGATGGTTGGTATCGGAAATGTCATTATTCGCCCACGGGCATCTCCTTCGGTCATGACTTCGAATAGCGCTCGATTAAAAATGTCCATTTCTGGCTGAAAGTCGTTGTATTTATTTTCCATGATTCTTCCACCAACTATCACCGATTCTTCGGCAAGGTGTTTTGGGCAAAATAAGTCCAGCGTAATATTTGTGAACGGCGTTTGAAATCCAACCCTGGTTGGCACATTAATATTAAATACGAATTCCTGTAGCGCCTGTTTTACTTGTTCAAACGCTAGCCCATCAAACCGAATAAATGGGGCTAGCAGGGTATCGAAATTCGAAAATGCCTGTGCTCCAGCCGCTTCCCCTTGCAAGGTGTAAAAAAAATTGACGATTTGTCCAAGTGCCGTGCGCAGATGCTTCGGTGGATTTGCCTCTATTTTACCGGACACGCCACAAAATCCTTCCCTTAGAAGATCGGCCAAATCCCAGCCCACGCAATACACGGACAGTTGCGTCAGATCATGAAGGTGGAAATCTCCTGATTCGTGGGCATTGCGAATGTGAGTATTGTATACACTATTCAACCAATAAGTTTGGCTCAGCGCGCCGGACAGATAGTGATTTAATCCTTGCAAAGAGTAGCTCATGTTACTGTTTTCTTTCACCTCCCAGTCGGTCCGTGAAATGTACTGATTAACGCGGTGCACTTCCGCTTGAGTGGCAATCTCTGGCAGCCTGTTTCCGCGATCTCGGGCAAGGATGAAGGTCTTTGCGGTGATGTGGTACTGCGATGACATCAATGTCCGTTCGATGCAATCTTCGATGATTTCGATCTCCGGGTTTCCATCTGGAAAACATTCCCACATTTTGGATATTACTTCACGGGCGAGGTTGCAGGCGACATCTTGACCGTACTCGCCCGTTACTTCACCGGCCTCAAATAACACTTGGTAGACTTGATTGTGCAGCACTGCTTCACGGGATACACTTGCCAGTTGCAGTGCGGACTTCTTGTCTGATAGAGGCTTTTTCATAAAATTTTCCGTAAAAAAGTTAATAGCTATTTGGCATTAAAATACTACATGTAGTGAAAATTTGATCACTTTTACCTATATATAGTAAAATTGCCTTGTCCACATAAATTTTCAAAAATCTTTCCAATGGTTTGATGCTTGGTAAAAATTCAGCTAGTACGTCCCCCAAAGTACGACTTAGAAAATGCTATCACAATTTTTTAGTGGCAGTGTATATGGGGAACATTTTTGACCAAATTATGGGAATGGACAATCACAAAATGCTCCGGGACAACCTCCATTCGATGCAAACTTTGGTGGATTAGATATTGACATCTACCGTAATTTTCCGTGTATGAGGGGCACTTGTTTGATGCCCGATAGCTCAGTGGTAGAGCAGGTGACTGTTAATCACTTGGTCGCAGGTTCGAGCCCTGCTCGGGCAGCCACCTCCCAAAACCGCTAAAACACAGGATCTGCGGGCGATTGAAGGGGGCGAAGTTTGAGTGGTGGGAAAAAATTAACCCCTCAATGACCCCTCAAAATTTGTTTACTTTGTTCAAAAGTTGCACTGTCCGTTTAAAAACAGCGAAAATTCCTTGATTTTGTTATTTTTTACAGATTTTTAGCAAAAATTTCTTCCAAAACACAGAAAAGAGTTTACAGTGGCAGGCCATGGATAAGATCGCGGCCAGGATGCGGGCGGTATCCTTTGGCCCTTTACCCGCGCATCCATTGCCCGCTTTGGCTGCACATCTGACTTTTGGGCCGCGTATCATTGGAAGGAAGCCTGTCCAGCTGTACTTTTGGCCGGATGCCCACCGACGTTGGTCAACAATACCGGGGCACGGCGCTGAACCGATGGCATT
>JAITBR010000003.1 GCA_031283485.1 Puniceicoccales bacterium
CTTCCAATGAAATGGTACAATACCGGGAGGTCTTGGATGAATTGGGTAAATTTTCTCCAAAATATCGCTGCGAAATAAGTTTTTGCAGGAACGTGTTATTGCCGGAATTGGCGAAAAATGACACATTGCCGGAATTACCGGAATCTTTGATTGTGGTGTTATACACGTTACATCTCGTGCATTCCGAAGGTACACGTCTGATAAGTGTAAAAAAAGATTCAAATAACTTAAGTTTCGAAGCCGAATTTGATTCTCGAATTAGTGGTAAAATTGTTACGGATGCCTGTAAATATGAGCTACACGACTACCTTTCTCCAGCGAAATGCAGGCTTTCCGTTGTGGGCCGTCGCTGGTAAATCAAAGGCCTAAATTATCTAATTACGAGCGAAATCCTCATAAAATGCCATCCTGTGCTTAGCAATGAGCAGGAACAATGTAAAATATTTGAATTGAAAATTTCAAAAAAAATTGAAATTTAAGTCAAAATTTTTACACTACTTCCACATGGATGATATCAAGGAACCGAATAATCAACGCCAAGATTTTCAAGTTACACCTGGGGCACAATCGCAAGGTGGGCACCAATTTGGTGTTCGACATGTGGAACGTGAAATGTATCCTGAATTGCACGTACCCGACAGGGAATTAGGTGCACACCAAGCAGTTGCCCAAGATAAATCAGTAAGTTGTAATGAGGGTGACTATGGCGATTTCGAACCAATACTGCCAGATGAGGAATATGGCACCTTCGAACCAATGGAGGGCAGTGATGGCGATGACAGTGATTTCGAACCAATACCACCGGATGAAATGTATGATCTCTTTGAACCAATAGAGGGCAGTGATGGCGATGACTTGCGAAACATGCCTCCATACACATTTGGCACTGTCCACGGGAGTAACGATAGCAACAGCACTGAGGATGGCTATGGCGATTTCGAACCAATACTGCCAGATGAGGAATATGGCACCTTCGAACCAATACCACCATTCGCAGAAGAATTTGATTTGGAGCAGCTGTATCTCGATCCTGAAGAATTTAGTCGAAATTTTCCAATAAAAGCCAAGGATTTGTTAGGTGAACTTGGGGTACGCCCTGGTGATGCGTCTTTTGCCAAGGAAGTGTTATCAAGGGATTTATCGCTGGTTGCTGGTTGCGTAGGATCCGGAAATACAGTGGTGGGGAAAGAAGAAATGTCCCCAGTAAGGGAAACTGATTACAAAGTGCGAACCAAAGCGGCAGCCGATCTCGTTCGAATGGGTAGTGGCACCCGAAATGAAATTTTATTGAACACTCTAAGAAGATATCCGCAAATACTAAATAACATCGCAGAGTATGTCAGAGCCCCTGACACATTTTGCGGTGATTTTGCGGTCGTAACAGACCGAACATTTACATTCTTCCGAACCCTCACAGAAGAAGAAAAGAAAACATTACTCGAGAGAGGCTCTGTCACACCCGAGGATGCCGCTCTGCTGCTATATCGAAACATAAACCGCCCTATACCCGCTGCCAGCACTCGCGCCAATTCAGCAGAACGCTCCAGATAACAAAAATCCAAATTAACGCTTGGAGAATTGGAACCTCTTACGAGCACCGCGCTGTCCAGATTTTTTGCGCTCATGCACACGACTATCCCGCGTGAGCAAACCAGCCTTCTTAAGGGAAAGACGCAACTCTGGAGTCATTTTTTCAAGTGCACGGGCAATCCCAAGTGAAACTGCACAAGCCTGTCCAACAAAACCTCCACCAATGACTTCAGCACGAATATCAACGGTCGACCTCGTGTTTGTGACAATCAGCGGGGCAAGAACGGTGCGCTCCGCATGTTCAAGTGAACAAAAATCAACGACATCCTTGCCGTTTATCGAAATATTTCCTAACCCCGCTCCAAGGCACACACGAGCAACCGCACATTTGCGGCGGCCAGTGCCATAAAACTCATTCCTGCTACCCTGTGCCATCAGAAATTACCTCACTTTGACTGGGTTTTGCGCCGCATGGGGATGCTCAGGACCGCAGTATACTTTGAGCTTACGCATGAGAACATCGGCAAGCCTATTCTTTGGTAACATACCACGGACGGCGTGCTCAATTATGAATCGCGGCTTTTTAGCCCGCATTGTCGCAACGTTCATCCGCCTATCTCCGCTTTGATATCCGGAAAAAAACATATATTCTTTATCCTGCTCCTTTTTACCGCTCAGAATAATTTTCTCAGCATTAACAACGATAACGAAGTTTCCCATATCCATATGAGGCGCGTACACAGGTTTGTCACGCCCCCGCAAAATGTTAGCGATTTTAACAGCCAAGCGTCCTAAAATCTTGCCGTCAGCATCCACAACACACCATCGTTTGTCACATGCCTTTTCCACTGCAGATAAAGTCGTTTTCATGAAACTCCGAACGGACACGCTAAATGCGTAAGATACTTTGTCAAACGTTTTTCTGCGTATTTTTTAAATCTTTTGCGAATCAATATGCGGTTGCAAAACGCATTACATTCACCACTAGTCCTGCCATGAAACCTAGAGTAATATTTTTTGGATCACATTGGGTGGCAATATCGATGCTGGAATATCTCAAAACCAAAGGTCAAGTGGAATTGACATGCATAGTTAGCCAACCGGACCGAGCAAGTGGCCGTGGCGGCCATCTAAAACCTACGGCAATATCCGAATGGGCAACTTGCAATAGCATTCCACTCCTATGCCCGGAGAAACTAAGCGAAGAATTTTCCCATCGTCTGTGCGATTTCGGTTGCGATTTAATTCTTGTCATGGCCTATGGGCACATCCTGAGGGAATACATCATCAATTTGCCTCCACTGGGGATTTATAATTTTCACGCCTCCCTGCTGCCATGGTACCGCGGGTCGTCTCCCGTGGAAACCGCCATTGCATGCGGCGAAAACATCACCGGAGTATCGCTGATGGAGATAGTACGTGAAATGGACGCCGGTGATGTGCTTGACGTAGAAAAAGTGCAAATTGCGGAAACAGATTTTTCATCCGATGTATACCGCAAACTTTCACAAGTCTGCGTTACGATAATTGAACGTAACATTGTAGATATAGTGCATGGAACGGCAAAGCGTACGAAACAGGATTCCTGCAAAGCGACGTTCACCCGAAAAGTTGCGAAACTCGATGGTTACTTAGATTTTAATTTGAGTCCCTCTGAAATTTACAATCGCGTGCGCGGATTTCATGAGCACGTTGGAAGTCATGTTCTGCACAGCGGTGTCCCTCTAAGCGTTGGGAAAATTCTCCCTGGAGGAAATGGGATCGCAGGTGAAAAATGCGGCAAAATTGTAAATATCGACAGGGAAAAAATCACTGTCTCGGCGCAGACGGGGACAATTTTCATATTTGAACTCCAACGTCCGGGTGGAAAAATGCTGAAAATTAGAGATTTTTTAAATGGTTATAGAGTGAACATTGGAGACCACTTTGCGCTATGCAAGAGCGAACCGATCGTTGCAATGAACCCCTTTTGCAAAGTGGTAAAGGGACCGCTAATACAGGACATTTGCATTTAAAAATAACTTGTCAATCACATGCTCTGGGCTAATTGACCGCGATGAACAATATTGTCGGACTGCTAGTTCATTAGCAGAGTCTACGCCCGCATCAAGCATGTCTCGGCACGAAATTCCACCCTTAACGAGGATGCCATCCATTTTTATACCAAATTCGAAGGTGGCGTTCTGGGCACCGAGGATATCGGTTTCTAGAGTATCACCTATCATTGCCATTTTCAGGCCGTGTAGCTGATCAAACTGGAGCCCGCGAAACTTTGCCGCAGAGTTCATGGCATAGTGGTACACTTCCAGATATGGCTTGCCAATAAATTTTACTTCGCCGCCGCGATTTGCGTAAGCCTCTCCTATGCTACCTTGCCTTACCACCAATTTCGGCGTGTAATCTTTTGAATCGTGCGAATTGCTCATCCCAACGAGGGCAAACTTATCGGGATTTGCAACGAGCATAGGTTTGTTTTTTGAGGCAAATTCTTCCAGTTGCTCCAAAAATGGCTCGACGGATGTGGAATCCCATACCAGCTCACCATCCGAACGCATATTTGATACAATCAACAAGTCCTGCAATTCCTTCGACAGAAGGGCCTTTTGCTTGCTGCACAACTGCGGAATCGAAGCGTAAATAAAATCGGCTTCGGCCACTGAATTCACGTGCACGTACGCGGAACCGTCAAAATTACTGCAAGTTTGGTTCCCGAACAATGTGTAAGTTTTTGGCGACTTCACACTGAAAAAACTCAATGTTCCAGACCGTAAGATATAATTCAAAACTTCGCCTGAGGTGATAAATTCGGAAAATTGTTCACCCTGCCTAATCGCAGGAAATGCATACTTTCGAAGCATGTGACTCGTTGAAATGCTCGCATTCGAGAGAATGATGACAGTTTTTCCCCGTTTTACCAGCGCTGCCAAAGTTTCCATCGCCCCCTCGATCCAAGATATTCCATCCCAGATTACACCAAACATGTCAATGAATAATACATCGTATTCATTAAATAGCTCACCGGCAGTCACCGAATTCAGTGAGCAAATTGGCAACTAAAAGTCAAATACAAACAAAAAATATTTTGACTGGCGAATGAGCGGCTTACGAAAGCGAATTTTCCGGAAATGAATGCGAAAAAACTTGGCAATTGTGGAAAAAAATCTAGGTACCGTACCCTGCCGTTGGTGGGATATCCAAGTGGCTAAAGGATGCAGACTGTAAATCTGTCGAGG
>JAITBR010000041.1 GCA_031283485.1 Puniceicoccales bacterium
ACTGCCACAGGAAAAACGGAACTATCCATGGAGATTGCGAAACAAATTGGCGCGGAAATCGTGTCATGCGATTCTTTGCTCGTATATAAAGATTTGAACATCGGTACGGCAAAGCCAACGCGACGCGACCTGCTCGAGGTTAAACACCATTGTGTGGATCTAATTGAATCGAGTGCAAAATTCGATGTTGGATTGTATGTGAAGGCGGCGCAGCATGCAATCGATGACATTACGTACAGAGGGAAAAATGTCTTCATTGTCGGGGGAACTGGCTTTTATTTAAAGTCATTTTTCTACCGCATCATTGACGACACAAAAACAACGGAAGAAGCGGAAATTTTTGTTCGCAACGCCTTAGCCAATGACGACATCAATGCATTGGTTCGCAAATTACTTGAGCTCAACGGTGGCCAAGTCAACATCGATTTGAAGAATTCGCGAAGAGTCATATCCTCATTGAAGCGGTGCATGTCTACCGGTAAAACTCTAGCCGAATTACAAAAAGATTTAGCACAGCAAAGGTGTGAATTTTGCGAATTTGAAAGGCGCACGGTTCTATTGACGCGCGATAGTGATGATCTGCAACAGCGAGTATATTTACGCGTAAAAAATATGGTAGCAAACGGCCTCATTGAAGAGGTTAAAAGTCTGCTTGAGCGCGGACAATTCAATGACAGTAACAAAAACGCTATCGGATACAGGGAAACGATAAACTGGCTAAATGTTGGCTTAGATGAAGATTCACTGGTGCAGAAAATTTATGCCAACACGCTTAAATTAATAAAGAAGCAGAGGACATGGTTCCGGAAGCAAATACCTATCAATTTGGCAATTAACCTCACGCAAATGACACAACAGAGAGCCAAACTAGCAATCATGGAGTTGTTTCGCGCCTAGATTTTTGACTTCTTAGTGCTTCCCTAGCGAAAATTTTATAAATCATTGCCGAAATAAACCCCAGTGCAGAACCAAGAGTTAGTGCGCCAACAAGCATCGTTGCTACCCAGTGAACGAGCACGCGACTGCAATTGCTAAGAGTCCACGTAAATCCACCGCCACTGACCGTTTCCTGCAACACATTGGCAACATCGGTCCCAAAAATAGAAACGATGGCCGCACCGGCTTTATGTGTAATTGTCCAGAAAAAAAGAAATGTGAATGTATTCGATAGCAATTGCAACCCCATGAGTATCATTACGTTTGCTCGGCAAAGTACCGCCATTACAAATGCGAATGCCATCTGACAAATCGTTGGCATCGGAATGAAAGTCAATATCCAGCCGATGTAGAATGCTGAAACCACTTCACTGGTCCTAAATGACCACAAATACGAACGTCTTTTAGCGGCATCGGCAAAACGATTTAAAACAGGGTAACGATGCATGGAAGCACGCCTAGGCAAATACTTTAAAATTTTCCTAATCAGTCTCGTGCGTCGGAGTTTTTTCTCTTGACTGTCACCATAATTCATGCTGACATAAGATGAAAAAATGTGTCTCAATTCAAGTATTGTTTTTTTGTATCACTTTTCTGTTGGCAAGAGTAGATCCACCGCGCAAAATTCCCATCTCGCTTCCCGTAAAAGAGAATGACAATCTAAAGCTTTTGCCATTGCTGCCAATTCGCTTAACCGTATGTCCTCCAATTTTTCCTGGAATAAGTCCACCGACTTGCCTTGGAGCTGAAACGGAACGCCGCCCAAGGAGCTTCCCAGTACCTATTTTTCCAAGAAGCATCAGGCGATCAGAGCTGGCACCAAACGTATGCCTACCCTGGGTTTTAAAAACATCCGTCGTGTCAGGGGTACGACTCGTCACTCCAGCTATGTCTTCCATGCTCTTACAAGCTCCCTATTATGACTGTCCATATAATAAACAAACGACAAAACGCGAGGTTTTATCGCTCTTCATTTGCCAAGGTCTCAGCTTCCTGCGACATCCGTTCAAGGCGGTCAATCCATTGTTCAGTAACGTCAACAAAAACAGCTAATCTCTCTTCAAAAACATCTTTATTTTTTAGAGGAAGTTCCATCGGATAAGCTAGGACGACAGTTTGCGTATGTTTATCGATGCCCAATGTGGCACCCTGAGTATTTTTCCAAAAAAAGTTAGACTCCAATATGGTTTCAAAAATGTTTTCACGACCATCAAAAGGAACTTCTCCAATGTACGAATACACGACTAAAATCTCCTTTTCCTCATCTAATTCTAGGTTCAATATAACCTTGTCGTCAAAAAGTAGCACGCAGTGATTGTTTTCGTCCAAAGCCAAATCCGTCAATCCAAGGGAACTACCAAGTTTGCCCAACAATTTATCAACTTCTTTCCTAAGGTCCATAAGTAGCGCCACCTCGCGCAAAACATTTTAAACAAATATGCTCCCCAATCACAACAGGAGGTGAGGATACCAAATTTTCCTACTAAAACAAGAAAAAACGCAATCCTATTCCAATGGAAATTAAAATTTCGACAACTACCCGGGCTAGCGAACCGACAGTTCTATTGCAAATGAATCCGCTTTCCCGGGCTGAATGCATCTGTAGCACAACCACTCCTTAGAATTGGCATCGCAGCCCGGCAGATCCGGCATACATAGAAATTCTATACAATTAACCATCTCGGTTCGCCTTAGCGCAAAGTACGCGTTTGGGTATTTACCGCAAAGTATTACGGACAAAGTTTCCTCCTCATTCTTTGTCACTATGGACATTCTGTAATCCTGCATTCCGCTGATCGCCATGAGATTTTCATTCGGAAAACTGATTGGTAATTTATCCGCACACTTCGCTGATTCTATCACAGTAAGATCATCGTTCAATGTAAATTTTTTCTTCGCTTTGCTCCGAATCGAATACTGGTCAATGGATAGATCATCGTGCCATGGCAAGCAAAGTGGAACGCGAATAACCGGACACCAATGCAACGGAAATGTGCCGATGTTATCCAACATTATTTCAATGCCGATGGACAAATCCATCAACCTATAGCTAAATTTTGGGACACATGCGCGGCACCACTCTGGATTTTTTGGCCCAAATATTAAGCATTTATCGGTACCGTGGTAGCGCACAAATTTGACATCGTCAATTTCGAATTCTCCCAATCCAGCCACGGGCATAGCTCGAATATTTAGCTGGCATCGCGAATTCCATTGATCGGAAACGATGCTTCTCAATGAAAAATCCGCAAGGCTAATTTGCCACCGGAGTAACCTTGCCGAGCCATCCTGCGCGAAACAGTAACGTGATGGACCAACGTCAATCTGTAACACATCGACTTCTGCAATCTCCATAGCATGGACAATGCCTATGCATCTCCATTGCTCAACCTAAAATTTTTCCAAACGGAAAATATTATGTCTTTCAAAGTTTCATATTTCGGGCGCCAATCAAGCGCTGTGCGAGTCCTAAACGAGTCAAAATAAACGCGATCCACATCCCCTTCTCTCTCGGGAAAATTTTCAACCGCAATCGTTTTTCCGGTGACATTTTGAACATATTCAATCACTTCTTTTACGGAAATTGCCTTGCCCAATCCAACGTTAAAAACTTGCTTTTCGCGCCGCACTTCCAGGTGTGGTATGACACGCAAACATGCTTCGCAGAAGTCATCGACGTGCAGATAATCCCGTGATGCAGTACCGTCGATGGTTGGGTAGGAAGTTCCGTAAATATCAATTTTTTCTCGCTTTTCTAAAGCACATTCCACAGTAGAGGCGATTAATCCAACCCCCAAATTTTCTATAAAATGTTTGTGTTCACCATCGCTCAAGCCGCTTAAGTTTGACGCACGCATAATGGCATAGCTTATCCCATGTGCTATCCTGAACGATTCCAACATTTCTTCGAATAGCAATTGGGAGTGGCCCAGGGGGTTGATCGGATTCTTGCTCGAATTATCCGAAATTGGTAATTTGCTCTGCATTCCAAAAACTGCTGCGGAAGAGACGTATATTATTTTCTTAATATTGCTTTCCAGTAGCACATTCAATAAAAAGACGTTTCCAACAACATTGTTTAAGTAGTATTTCATCGGAATGGCAACTGCTTCGTCTATGCGCGAAAACCCAGCGGCGTGTATAACCAGCTCAATGCGCTCTTTGCGTAAAACATCGTGCATAAACTGCATATCTCCGTAATTTCCCCTATAAAATGAAACGGAAACATCGAGTAGCGATGGGACTTGTACGAGATCAACGGTGGAAATGCGATGCCCGTATGGCCTCAAAGTTTTTATCAAATGGTAGCCAACGTAACCAGACCCACCGATTACCAATATATTCATATTGGGTGCTGATTTTAATTTTTTATGGAAATTAGTAAAGGAAAATCACATCCCTACACTTGTTCCTCTGAACGTGACGTTTGCTCAGTTACAGATGAACTCGAAGCCTCTGACTCGCCAGCTGGAGTAACGGGAGCTTCGGCCTTACGCATGGCATTGAGCTGCTCCTTTGTAACAATCGCAGTGGCAACTAGGCGGCCATCTTCAAATTCGGCTACATAGCCTTCGTGGAGCAGCCAATTGAGATTTTTGACGAATGCCGATAAAATTTCATCCTTTTCGGAAAAAGCATCGTCCGGCACCGCAGCTTCGGGATAAAGTTTTCGATAAATATCCACAGGCTTGCTATTTGGGTTGGCGTCTATGCAATTGATTACGCTTTGGATGCCGTCCTCGAACCGATTCTCAGCAGATCTGAATTTACGCTTCACGGCGCACACGTACGCAATTCTCGAAGAAACACCAATCTTATAAATGGTAAATTTTTCACGGCG
>JAITBR010000051.1 GCA_031283485.1 Puniceicoccales bacterium
CAAATTTCATTTGGCTAAATCCATAAAAGATCGTGCTCTGCGAAACAGGTTTATGATTCTGTCTCGCCCTAAATTATAGCTGTTCGATCGAAACACCCCACTCATTTAGTAGTTCGCCAATCAGTGGATCATTATTGTAGTCAAAATGATATTTGATTTGTCTTACGCCCGCTGACACGAGCAATTTGATGCATTGCAAGCATGGGTAGTGAGAAATGTAAGCCGTTGATCCGAGAATACTTACACCTCGTTTCGCTGCATCGGCAACTGCATTTTGTTCCGCATGAATGGTCGCTTGCTCGTGGCCATCGCGAACGCGTGATTTGTGTGGTGCACCGGCAACAAAACCATTGTACCCAGCCGCCACGACCCTGTGGCGACATTCATCGCCTGAAACCAACACACATCCCACATGTAACCTGTCACAACTTGATCGTGTAGCAATTAATAGTGCCGTTGCCATGAAGTAGTCGTTCCAGGATGGCCTATGTGTTTCAAGGTTGGCAATCATCTCAGCCACTCTGTTCGTCAGAAAAAAATCATCGTCCATTTAAGCTCTCCGAGATAAACGCTGCCTAACCGCATCGTACAACACAATAACAGCTGCACTGTTGACATTCAAAGAGTCCGAATGGCCAAGCTGCGGAATTGAAACAGCTGTACTTTGACCATGCAGCCAGAATTCTGGTAAACCATCGTGCTCCGATCCCACGACTATCGCCGAAGGTGGCCTCATATCCACCTCCCAATATCGTGCCGGTGCCGACGGCGATGTCACCACAATGGCAACATTATTTTTAATCAGAAAATCATAGATTTCGCTGCGATGGATTTGAAAAATTGGCAGCGAAAACAGCGCCCCTTGAGATGTGCGTACAACATTGTGGTTAAACATGTCTGTGGCAGAATTGCAAATGACCATGGCATCGACATTTGCCGACTCCGCTGAACGCATAAGTGCACCAAGATTTCCGGGTTTTTCAATGCCATCAACTACGAGAAATAGGGAGCTTTCCCGGACTTTCATTTCCCGATAATCGGACACCCAAGTTTTACAAATCGCTAAAATGCCGTCACACCCATCGCGCACACTAATCTTTTCGAAAACATCGCTGCTCAATTCAAAAACATCAATACCCGCCTGCATGATATTTTGTACAAATTCGCCAAACATTTTATCCCGAAAAAACTTTTGACAGAAAAATAGCTCTTCGAATATAACGCCACTCCCAAAGGCTCGTGAACACTCACGAAATCCTTCAACGATGAAAAGTTGCATGTGTTCCCTTTTCGAACGGTTGCGCACTTTCATCGCAAATTTTATTTTCCGATTTTGTTTGCTGGTAATTTTCCACTTACTTTGCATCGCAGCAATCTCCAACAATCAAGCGATACACACACTCCGCTGCCCCACGGTTCTGAGCTCGCCAGCGGAATAAAATTTTCGACAAATGGGCTCGCCTATGCTCATCCATGGCGAGCTCAACGATGGCTTTCCATGCAGCTATCTCATCGGCAGCCTGAACCGCTCCTCTGATCGATTCCAGAGATTGGCAAATGGTACGGAAATTCGCCATGTTATTTCCATAGACCATTGGAATACCGTATGCTGCCGCGTCCAATGGAGACTGTCCGCCTCTATTCCCAAGTAAACTTTTTCCGATAAAAACCAAATCTGAAATGCTAGTCAGCTTTGTAAGTTCGCCGGTCGTATCAGCCAAACAAATATCCACTTGTTTGGGTGAAGGTCCACGGGAGCGTTGGTGCCAACGCAGCTTACTATCCCGCAGCATGGTAGCTATTTCAACGCGGCGCTCCGCATGCCTAGGAACGAGCAATAAACGCCAATCTCGTTCGGTTTTTTTTCGAACTTCTTCGAAACACTTAACTAGCCATTCTTCCTCATTAGACCACGTCGACGAACCAAGAAGGACCAATGATTCACTGGAAAATCCCAGTTCGGCCTTGAGTGCTACTTTAACTGAAGCGTCAATCTGCGGGAAGTCGCAATCAAACTTTAAATTTCCTGAAGCTAATAACTTGCCGCTATTAACACCAAGCTCAACGAAGCGATCGAAGGATTCATTGGACGAAGCTAAAATTTTTGTAACCCGTGAGAAAATCACACGGGATATGGCTTTGAATCTCAAATACCTCGTAAAGGTTCTATCCGACAAACGCGCATTGACCAAATAAACTGGCACATGGCGTATGTGCGCCTGATGCAAATGTTCAGGCCAAAGTTCACCCTCCATCAGAATGATTACGTCGGGGCAAATTCTTTTCCATGCCAATACACTGAATAGCCAAAAATCCCAGGGGAACAATCCGACTGACAAAATTTTATTGGCATACAACTCCTTCGCTAGTGCATATCCAGTGCTCGAAGTTGTTGTCAAAACTACTTCAAACCTAGCATCGGCAGTAAAATGGTTAATCAAACTGTCTGCTGCTTTAACCTCACCGACGCTGACGGACTGTAACCAAACCCTCTTTTTTCCAGATTTTTTTATCGCCGGCCAAAAGCCAAGCCGATATTTGAAATCTTTCGCGTATCCGCCGCGTTTCCACATTCGTATGCCGTAGTGAGGTAACATCAAAATGAATAGCGGCAGGAACAGTATTCTATAAATCAGCATGAACATATTTCAGCTGAGGCGAAGTGGCATGACAACGCATAAAAAATTATCGAGCGTGCGAAATACACCGGGACTCATCTCGTCTTTAAATTCGAAAAATACCTCGTCTTGTACTAGAGCCTTCAACGGATCGCTCAAAAATGTCGGATTAAAGGCTATTTCAACGGGAGGCCCCTCGCGCTGTATGGCGATGTTTTCGTGCGCCTCACCGTACTCCGCGCTCGCAGCCGACAATGCTAGAGAATTTTCGGCGAAACGCATTTTTATGAAATTCTTGCTTTCACTGGCTACTAATGCTATGCGTTGGATGCAATCGAGTGTCAACTGCCTGTCCAATTTGACGCGATTTTCAGTGGACTGCGGAATGACTTGTTTAAAATTCGGATAATTGCCGTCTATCACTTTTGAAACAACATTTATATCTCCAACTAAACCGCTTTTTTCATCGATTTTGACGGCAATGGAAAAAACGACCTGCCTTTCGCTAAAAGCAAACCACATGCCTTCCCCTTGCCCGAGTAAGCGCTCAATTTCCGTGACCGTTTTCGATGGAATAATAATCCCCGCAGCTGATGCGTCCCCACCCAAAACTTTCGTCATCATGCTTAGCCTCCTGCCATCCGTTGCGACAACCATAAGGGTACCATTTTCCAGAGCGAAGTGCACCCCATTCAAAATGTGCCTATTTTCGTCATGCGATTGAGCGTAGGAAACATTTTTGAGTAGCCTTAAAAATTCACCCTGCGAAATGGCGTATTTATCGCCATCTGCCCACTCCGGTAATGCAGGAAAATCCTTGGATGGCAAACCCATTAGCTCGAAATTTGAACCGCCGGACGAGATGCGCGCACGCGCGCCATTGAGTTCAAAATTTACCGTCTCCGATGGCAGAGACCGAATAATCGTAGCCACCTTCTTTGCCGGCAAAGTTATCGCTCCGTCCGAAGTAACGTTCGCCTTAACTTTGCACCGTATTCCGAGGTCAAGATTCGTGGTCGTGAATGCAACTTCATTCCCGGTTGTTTCGATTAGAACATTGCTCAGAATCGGCATGGTTAACTTGGTTGAGACAACGTTTATCCCCTGTTGTAGGCCACTAACAAATGCAGTTTTTTCAATTGAAAATTTCATGGTTTAAATTTTATGGTCGAGAGGCTAACTTTAATCTTGGAAAAAACAAGACGACAATTTGATTTATTAAAAAACGATATAATGGATGCAAAATTTAACAGCCAAGATCCCGTAAAAATTAGGAGAAAATTTCAACGCTTGCGCAGTGATGTTGCCTTACACGATAGGCTATATTACCGAGAAAATAGGCCGCAAATATCCGATTTTGAATACGATTGCTTAAAGGCAGAACTTCTTAGGTTGGAAGAAATTGCGATAAATTTGGGCATAAAAACACGGAAGGATTTAATTGGTAATGATCTGGCGGGCGGATTTCAGAAATATTCCCACTTAAGTCCCATGCAGAGTTTGTCGAATACTTATTCTCGTGAGGAACTGATCGCCTTTGATAGCAAAATAAAGAGCCGCATCCGCGGCCAACGTTACACCTACGTCATTGAGCCGAAAATTGACGGCATTGCAATTAATCTGATCTACGAAAATGGCAGATTGATTCGCGCTTTGACACGCGGCGATGGAGTACTTGGCGATGATGTCACTGAAAACATTTTGGTGATACAATCTTTACCGGAGAGGCTGCAGCACTGTCCCGGGAAGCTTGAGATACGCGGCGAGATTTTTATCAATGAAAAAGCATTCGAAATTACCAATGAAATCAGGCGCGCACATGGCCTCGAAGAATATGCAAACCCGCGCAATTTAGCGGCCGGAACTGTAAAATCTCTGGATCCGCAGGATGCGCAAACGAGGGATCTAAAAATCATTACTTATGCCATCGGATACGCTTCTGGCGATAACCTTAATACGCAAAATGATGTCCTGAAACAGCTCTTTGACTGGGGATTTCCGACGCAAGAAAAATATTGGGTGGCGCTGGACATGGGTGAGGCCTGGGAGTGCATCGGTGAGCTTGACATGGAGCGCAAAAACTTCGCATACTGGACCGATGGAGCGGTTGTAAAAGTGAATGAGTTGAACTTACACGAAATTCTTGGAAATACGGCTAAAGCTCCGCGTTGGGCCATTGCCTACAAATTTGCACCGATGCGCGTGTCCACAAAATTAAAAAATATCATTCTGCAGGTTGGACGAAGCGGAGTTGTGACGCCAGTGGCCGATTTAGAACCGATTAAAGTTGCCGGTAGCACTATTTCTCGCGCTACGCTGCACAATGCCGACGAAATTGCTAAAAAAGATATCCGCATTAACGACTATGTTTTTCTCGAAAAAGCTGGTGAAATAATTCCGTCGATAGTTTCCATTGACTTATCAAAGCGCACTGAAAGTTGTCGGCCATTTGTATTTCCTACTCATTGTCCCTCATGCGGTTACAAGTTAATTAAACAAACAAACGAGGTGGCATGGCGCTGCACTAATCCGATGTGTAAAGCCCAACTAAAGAGCAAAATAGTCTACTTCGCATCAAAATCCGCCATGAACATAGGTGACTTCGGAGAATCTGCGATCGAAAAACTGGTTGACAGCGGGCGATTGAAAACAATTGCGGACATATATAATTTGACTTACAATGACCTAATTACCTTGCCAAAATTTGGGCAGAAATCAGCACTTAATATATTGAGCAACATAGAATTAAGCAAAAATAGGCCTCCATGGAGACTTGTAAATGGACTTGGAATTTTGGGCATTGGAGAGCAAATTGCGAAAGACTTGTGCGAATTTTTTTCTTCAGTGGCAGAACTTTCGTCCGCGCGGGCTGAAGAATTGGCTAGCATTGGCGGAGTTGGTGAAAAAATTGCGCAATCAATTATCGATTTTTTCTCAAATGTGGATAACCAAGTCATGTTGGAAAATTTTAAAAAACACGGTTTGTGCTTATCATCAAAATACGTTATTACCCAACATGTTGCGAAACTTT
>JAITBR010000060.1 GCA_031283485.1 Puniceicoccales bacterium
GAAACAGTTCCTACGGCATCGAGTAACTTTTGCCGCAGCTCGTTTTTATCGAGTGCGATAAACCATTGCGACATTGCTCGAAATATGACCGGCGTTTTCGATCGCCAGCAGTAGGGATATTGGTGTATTATTTCCGATTTGTGGATCAAGGCATTGGCCTTGGTCAATAGTTCAATGACTCTGTCATTTGCTTCACAATGCCCGGCGGATTCTTCAAGAACACTAACACCTACCAATTCCTCTGGTATCTTCCCATCGTCCACATAGCGTCCATCATCATCTATTGGAGAATATATGTCCAAGTCATAGCTTAGACCGGTGGCATAGTCTTCAAGGCCATGACCAGGAGCGGTATGAACACAGCCAGTTCCCGCTTCCATTGTAACATACTGGGCTAGTACGATTTTGCTTTTACGCCCAATAATTGGATGCTCGGTGGATAAATTTTCCAATTCCACACCCTTGAAAATTTTTACCACTTCACACTGAAGTGCGCAATCTTCGGCAAATTTTTTAACCAAATCCGCGCAAATGATGTAATACTCCCCGTTTGTCTTGACCGCAGCGTAGGTGAAGTTTGGATGAATGGCAATTGCTACGTTTGATGGAATTGTCCAAGGCGTTGTCGTCCAAATTATCACGTAAGTATTTTCGCTTAGCTTGAGCTTCTGAAGGGCGCCCTCAGTCAATTTGAACTTTACCCAAATGGATTTGCTAACGTGATTTTTATACTCTATTTCCGCTTCAGCAAGTGCAGTTTTACACGGAATAGACCAATAGACTGGTTTTTTCCCACGGTACACCAATCCCCTTTCAACGCAATCTGAAAAAAAGTCTATGACAATTTTTTCATAGGTGGGATCCATTGTGCAATATTCATGTTCCCAATCCGCTAAAATCCCAAGCCTTTCAAATTGTTTGCGCTGCTTTTTTATGTAATTTTTGGAAAAATTTTCGCATTCCCTGCGCAGGAAAACGGTGTCGAGTTTTTTACCTTGCTTATCCAGCTCTTTCGTGACTTTGTGTTCTATGGGCAGCCCATGGCAATCCCAGCCGGGTACATATGGCACTCGAAACCCAACCATGGAGCGATGCCGCATAATTATGTCCTTTAAAATTTTGTTTAAAGCCGTTCCTATGTGTACATCACCATTTGTGAATGGCGGACCATCGTGCAGTATGAATATTTCTCCACTGGCACTTTTTCCCTGAATTTTATCATACACACGTTGCTTTGCCCAGGCAACAATCCGCTTTGGCTCTCTGCTGACAAGATCCGCTCGCATCGGAAATTTGGTTTTCGGCAAATTTAACGTATCCTTTATATCCATCGGCGCGAATCAATAGAAGCAAATGCGGAAAAGTCGAGCAAGTATTTAAAATTTTACGCCTCTGCTAAACCTGCAGCATGAAGCTGCGTAAAATTGACATTTTACGACTAATCCGTATTATCCACCTTTGATGGAGCAAATTATTAAATTTTTTGGAAACATTGCCAAAGATAAGCAAACGATTGAGGCAGCAAAGGATGGCATTGGTGTCATAATTAAGCATCTGGACAAGGCGGAGGAATGGATTGATAAAGTCCCAAAAGACAAATTTAATGACACCGTTAAAATGATCGCAGAGGGCGTTCATGAAAAAATGATTGAAATGGTGCGCAACGGCACAATAAACGGGGAATATCTGGAAAAAATGCACAGATTGTGCATGGCATTGCCATCGGATGTTAGCCGAACCTTTGAAAATATAGTCAATACATACTACGAAAGGTATAAAAATCAAGCGTGATGACTTCGCGATTCATGCACCCCCACTGCCGAAAACTGCTCAAGCTCAGTCAGCAACTAAAGATGTCAATGGAATGACATTCTGGAAGTTTCATCCAAAATTTAAAAAATTATGAACAGAAAAACGGCAAGGTCAGTGCTCTACCTTTGAGTTTTCGGCTTGATTTTGTACTTTAAAGATTAGGGCATCTTCAATTTCATCGCTCGCCGTTATCGATACAACCGAATCCTTCGATAGCTCATTTTTCAGAACTGAATCAGATAGTGGATCTTCGACATATTTTTCCAGCGCACGCTTGAGCGGACGGGCACCAAATTTTTTATCATATCCTTTTTTTATCAAAAATTCTTTTGCTTTGCTGCTAAATTTTAGCGTTATTCCATGGCTAGATATGCGCTTTGCAATTTCTTTGAGTTCAATGTTGACAATTTTTTTCAAGGCATCGGGATCAAGCTGTTTAAACACAATCATTTCCGTAAGCCTGTTTATAAACTCAGGTTTGAATGCTTTTCTGGCTTCATCGATTATTTGTTCCTTAACTTTGGCAAAGTTATGCTTCCAATCATCTCCACCACCAAAGCCGAGGGACATATCTCGTTGCATGATTTCTGCACCAGCATTACTCGTCATTATCAGGATTGTGTTTTTGAAATCAACCTTCCGACCAAGACTGTCCGTCAAGCAACCATCTTCTAAAACTTGAAGGAGAATTTGCACAACATCCGGATGGGCCTTTTCAATTTCATCAAACAATACAACGGCGTATGGTTTTCTACGTA
>JAITBR010000072.1 GCA_031283485.1 Puniceicoccales bacterium
AGTTTCAGGGATAAAATCCATCAATAATGTCGTTGACATCTGCAACTGGGTAATGCTCGAAACCGGAAATCCAATGCACGCTTTTGACTTGCACAAGATAGCCGGACTGGAGCTGAATATTAGGCACGCAAAAGATGGGGAATCCATAGCTGGTCTCGACTGCAAAAAACACGACCTTAATTGCGGCGTTACTGTAATTGCAGATTCCAAACGGCCACTGGTTATAGCTGGAATGATTGGCAGCATCGATGCGGAGATAGATGACACAACGACGGATATTTTGATAGAATGCGCGTGCTTCGACTCAGCTGCAATCATGCATTCGTCCCGGGATCTTGGGATTTCAACGGATAGCTCCAACAGGTTTTCCAGATCGGTAGATGCATGCGCTTGTGAACAGGCTGGCAACAGAGCCATTGGGATGATTTTGGATATTTGTGGAGGAGAATATGTGCATAGGGATGTTGCCAAAAGGCATGCCCATACGCCCGTTGAATTTAGTATTACTCGCGAATTCATAGCAAACAAACTTGGTTTTGCCATCGATTGTAAGTACATATTACATATACTTTCCGCTCTCGGTTTTGACGTAAGATTGGACGGCGATGTTTTCGCCATCACCGTCCCTTCCCATCGCCATGACATTACGATACCAGCGGATATCGTTGAGGAATGTTTGCGCGTATACGGTACGGATAAGATTCCGGAAAGCGCGGTGAAATTGTCGAGTGTTCACAGAAATGATGCTGAACCGTTCATATTTTGCAGAAAAGTGCGCCGATTACTGGCGAATCGCCACTTTTTCGAATGTTACAATTATTCGTTAGCCGATGCGGTTCAAGTGGAAGCATTATGCGGAAAAGGGAATTGTATCAAGCTGCGCAATCCCCTTTTATTGGACCAAAATTGCTATCGACCATCACTGATTCCGGGCTTGCTATCAACTCTACGCTTCAACATACAAAATGGGAACTTCGATGGTCACTTCTTTGAAGTGGGCAAGGTTGCAGTAAAAGTTGGCGATAGATTCAGTGAGTATCTGGCGGTAGCCCTGATTGCACTCGAGAAGAGTCTAGATCGCTCCATCACCGGTGTATGTGAGGTAAATTTCAACTGCGTAAAGAAGATGTGTTTTGATATTTTGGCCAGCGTTCTGGACACCGAGCAAATCAATTTTCAGGTGATTTCGGATAGTAAAGTTTGGCACCCGGGGTATGCGGCAGAATATTGTCAACTGCCGCACTTGGGCGTGGACATCAAATGTGGGCTAATAAACAAGAAAACGTTGAAATCTTTTTTTGATTTAAAGCCCAATATTTGGGCTGCAGAAATCATAATTGCCGACTCCGTTTTGGCGAAAAAATCGGTTAAGCATACCTATAAGCCGTTCAGCCAATTCCCAAGAGTTTCGAAGGATATCTCCATAGTTGTTCCGGAGGAAGAATTTGCCGGTAATGTGCAATGGACATTGAAAAAATGTGTTCTAAAATCATTGACACCGGGCGTGAATTTGGAATACATTAAACTGTTTGATATTTACTCTGGGGAAAGCGTTGGTCCCGGCAAAAAAGCGTTTGGTTTCGAAATTAGTTTTAGATCCAACGAGTGGACTTTGACCGATAGAGAAGTTCAGTTCTTGCTGAATGCTAGTAGGTGTGAATTGGAGAAAATTTACGAAATTAGGAGGATTTAATGGTGACGGACGAACACCACATAAATATCGAGCATTTAATGACTCTTGCCCGCATTGAATTGAGTGAAAGTGAAAAAGCAAAAATTGCCAACAGCTTGGATGAAATTTTGAGCTACTTTAGAGTGTTGTCGGAGGTAAACGTCAATGGTGTTGAGGAATCGGCTCACGCATTTCCCCTTCGTATCACTTTGCGCGAAGATAGCATTGGACCCTCGCTCTCAGTGGAAGAGGCGCTTTTAAACACCACGGAGAAGCGAGACAATCACTTCGTTGTGCCGAGGGTTGTGGAGTAGGGACTTTTCTATGGGTGAGGAAATTTTTTTTAAATCCGCTCGCGAGTTATCTGCAATGCTGAATAAGGGGGAGCTTTCTTCCGTTGAGCTAGCAAATGCCGTTATCGATCGCACAAAGCGGGTTGAGCCAAAAATTGGCGCATTTCTATCATTCGACGAAACTAAAACGCTGAAAGAAGCTGAAGCGTCCGATAATAGGCGGAAAAATGGAAGTGTTTTGAGTGCACTGGATGGAATTCCAGTTGCAATGAAGGACCTTATCGCTGAGAAGGGACAACCGTTGACCTGCGGAAGTAAATTCCTTGAAAATTTCATTTCCCCCTACGACGCAACAGTAACAGAACGTCTGCGCGCGGCCGGGTGTATTACGTGGGGGCGGACTAACATGGACGAATTTGCCATGGGTTCATCGACTGAAAATTCCGCATACAAACCCGTGAAAAATCCATGGAATACCGACCGTATACCCGGGGGAAGCAGTGGTGGTTCCGCTGCTGCAGTAGCCGCTGGTGAAACCATTCTTTCCCTTGGGAGTGACACGGGCGGTTCCGTTAGGCAGCCCGCTGCGTTCTGTGGGATATGTGGACTTAAACCATCCTACGGTGCCGTTAGTCGCTATGGACTAGTCGCATTTGCCAGTTCTCTCGATCAAATTGGACCTATGGGGCGCTCGGTGGAAGATATTGCGTTACTTTTTCAAGTAATATCTGGTGTTGACAGTAGGGATTCAACAAGCTTTCCCTTCAGAAAAGTCAATTACATATCGGCATTGCCAAAATTTCAATCCATAAAAAAAATAGGTGTTCCCTGCGAATATTTTCAGGAGGGCATCGATCCGGAAGTGCGAGATGCCGTGAAAAGTGCCATAGAATTTTATCAATCAGCGGGCCATAGGATAGTGGAAGTGTCTCTGGAAATGACAAAGTATGTCATGGCCGCCTACTATGTTATTGCCGCTGCGGAAGCCTCTTCCAATCTCGCACGTTTCGATGGAATCAGGTATGGATATCGCCCTAAAAATGCGACTGATGCAATAGATATATATTTTAAAACACGTGGCGAAGGATTTGGTGAAGAAGTTAAGCGCAGAATCATGCTCGGAACATTTGTTTTGAGCAGCGAAAATTTTGATTCCTATTACCGACATGCGCAAAAAGTGCGGACGTTGATTAGGAATGACTTTATGCGCGCATTCGATAGCGTTGGGGCTATCATATGCCCAGTTTCTCCGACGGTGGCGTTTAGGCTTGGCCAAAAAAAATTTGATCCCCTGCAGATGTATTTGTGCGACATATATACCGTACCGGTGAATATGGCAGGCCTTTGTGGAATTTCCATTCCATGCGGCATGTCCAGTGAAGGTCTGCCGATAGGCGTGCAAATCATCGGACAGCCGTTCAAGGAGCATGAAATTCTATCCCTCGCCTACGAATTTGAATTGGCCCACGATTACAAAAATCGACACCCAGATATTTAACTTGAAAATTTCCAACCCCGCGGCATGATGTCGAGGACAAATTGCCTGGTGGTGTAATGGTAGCACAACGGATTCTGGCTCCGTTTGTTTAGGTTCGAGTCCTAACCGGGCAGCCACCCCTCCAAAGTCTTATAAACACAAGGCTTGCGGGAGATACGGGATGGCGAAATGTAAGTGATAGGGAAGAGTCATTGCCGAAAAATAAAAAAAGAGCATACCAGAGGGAGTATGAGTTGCTGCTGTCCACGTTGAAATGTTACCGCCAAGAGCTGAAGATCTTGCAGGAAGATTTCATCTGCCACCCTTGACAAAGCTAAAACCTTTGTGCCAAAAGTCGAGAGGGCGGAGCGTTTAGAACTTGACTTCTAGCTTTTTACTAAGGGGAGTTTGATTCCTTGCCCAACAACACCCATCCGCCACCTGCTTAAGTAATCAACATCTTGCATCTGCAAACTTGAGATGCTTCTATTTGTAATTTAGAGCGCTTTATTTGTGAGAAGATTTTTTTAATTTCCCTGAAACCATTCATGCATTTTACTCTCGTGTCCTTAAAAAACTGCGAAAAATTTAAATCCCTAGCTGTTAAGTGACGTGTGTTTCCCCCTTCCCACGGATTTCGGTTGCGAACACTTGGTCCTTCAGCGGGTGCACTATCATCTAT
>JAITBR010000098.1 GCA_031283485.1 Puniceicoccales bacterium
AAATATCCGCGCAAAAAGCTTCTAAACATAGAAGGGATGCACCTTTTCTTTGAGCGTAAAAATGATATCTTCATTCTGGTAATAGACGACGTGACTGCGGCGCACAATCTCATTGAGCAGCAGGTGGAAAACGAACGATTTTCAACCGTTCATTTACTGGCCAGTGGTGTGGCACATGAATTGGGCAATCCGTTAAATGCCATCGGATTACGCATGCAATTAATGCAAAAACAGCTGGAGCATATTCCGCCATCGAACGGAGGAAAACGACTGCAAGAGTCCATTGGCATTTGCCAAAAAGAAATTGATCGCCTAGATGGCATTATAAAAAATTTTCTGCAGGCCATTCGTCCAAAAAAACTAGTCTTGCAACCAACAGATGTCGAAGTCGTAATGAATAGCGTGCTGGATACGCTGGCCCCAGAGCTTCTAAATAGAAGCATTGAAATTGTAAAAAATTGTTCCGCCGTGCCACCAATTTTGGCTGATGAAAAACAGCTGGAACAGGCATTTTTTAATATAATAAAAAATGCAATGGAGGCGTCACCAAATTATAGTAACATTTTCATTTGCAACAAATTAAATGCAACTCAACTCATAGTAGAATTTACAGATAATGGGTCTGGAATTATGGAGGAAAACTTGCTTAAAATTGCGACACCTTATTTTTCGACAAAAAAGAGCGGTAATGGTCTCGGCTTGATGGTCGTTGAACGCATTTTGCGCGAACATGGAGCTACTTTAACCATACAAAGTCAAGTCGATTCCGGAACTAAAGTTACGGTAACATTTCCCATTAAAGATCCATCCTTGCCGCTATTGCGAAAAAAATAGCAAAATAAGTTTGTCAAAAACGTCAAAAAATACACACTATTGCATAAGGTGATGTCCTTTAGGCAACATGGGTTTGCATTGCTATTTGTGATCCTCACAATCGGCATAATGTCACTGTTAATAGCCAGCGTTACGGCACAAAACCTCATGCAAGACGCGCATTTCAGAAGAGTTTTTCTGGAAAAACAGGCTAAGCGAGCCGCAATATTCGCACTGAAAGTAGCCGTAGCTCGGCTGCAGGAAGCGGCGGGACCGGACAATGCCATCTCGGCTAAAAAAAGTAATATTTACGACAAAATTCCTTCTGAAGAGGACATTATTGGTGTGTGGCACGTCACAAAAGATGAGACTCAATATACCACAAAATTTACACGATGGCTAGCATCGGATTATGACTCGGGGAATCTGCGCGGCATGCAAAAAATATCCCAGGAGCGGTCACGCACGGTAGTAAATCAATCCCAATGGAACTTTGCCATTCAAGATGAATCGCAAAAAATCGACCTGTCATTGCAAAACGAAACAAAGGACAATTACGTTCAGTATTTATGCCCTCAATGCTCTGGTTATGAAGAAATTACAACAATTCTCATGCAAAAAAAACAAGACCCATGCAAGTGCAAAAATTTAGATTTCTTGGAACAAATTGCGCTCTTTGACGAAAATTTAGGGAAAAAAATCGTAAATAACGCAGACACATACACACTTCATTCTTATGGAGTTTTATCAAAATTAAATGGCTTGAAAACCGATCTATCGACATGGTTATCTGCCACAAATTTTCGCTCTAACGATTATATTTTCACAGGCAAGATATCCATGCCAGCTCCCCCACCCACATGGAAATTTTTGCAATCGTTTTTTCACTTGGGGAATCAAGTCAGCAAAAATGGAATTTGCGTATCGCCCACATATCCTTTGTACCGTCCGCAATATTTGGCTGACTACTCGCAAAGATCCTTGCACAGCTTGGGAGATGACCTTGGTATTCCGGTGTACCATGGAGTTTATCCAATCGTCACGCAGTTCAATTTTTCCATGTCGGCGGTGATAATTGATGGAAAATTAGCCGTAAAAATTAGACCGAAATTTACTCTATGGAATCCCTACAATATCACATTACAATACTCTGATTATCAACTAGATGTGTTAATTTTTCCACGTAACGTTGACAGCAAAATTTGTCTAACAATCAGGGGAAAATCGCGTGTCCCAAACATTGCCGATAAAATCGATATTTTTCCTCTGTGCTCCGACGAAATTGAATCACATCTTCGACGAATGTTTGGCATGAAATTTAGCAGTACCTTCGCTTCCGGAGAGATAAAAATGTTTTCACTATCCACAAATGGTGAACTTGACACAACACGCATAACAATGGCTATTCCAGATAATTACGACAATTGTTTCACAATAAAAACAAACATGAAAGCTTCTGACTTTACGGAATTTACCATTTCATGCACTGACCAAAATGGGTCCTTGAATCTTAATTGGCAAGAATTTTACATTCGATTGATGCATCAACCTTCCCAAACTGTTTTGCAGGAAATTGCTCAACTCACCCCCGCCTGCGATCAGGGTTTAGCATTTACTTTCAAGCCTGAAGAAGCGGAAAAAGCTCTTTTAACTCTATCTTCGGCTATGAAAATCTGTTCACAGAATGACACTCAAACGGCAACCGGCATACGTTGGCTATCATTTGCAAATCCACGTGCACCGTATATAAATCGGGCCCTATTTCAAGACCCAACATCGATCCTACTTGGGCTAGCATACATACCTGGCAATTGGTCCTGGAATGCAAAGTTCACAACCGCCAAAACTGAACTCAACCTGCAGCAATTAAACTACCTCAATGGACTAATTCTTTTCGATGTACCAAGCGGCAGCCATGCCATCCCAAACATTGCATTTTTGCGGCATGTGAATTGGACACCATTTGGCTACTTTCCTTGCACTAGCCTGGGGAATGCCGATATTAATCCTTATATACCAACACGTTACATAATTTTTCAAAATTCTTCCAACGGAATCTGGCAATCACACAACATGGTGGAATCACTCTTTGACTATTCCTATCTCCTCAATGAAGTGTTGTTTGACAATTTTTTTTGCTCAACAACGGGCTCAGAAAAAAAATTAACCAACTGGCGCTTTAAACTCCTTGGCGACGAAGTAACCCCAGAAACCATGCTTGTGCGAGGTTGTTTTAATGTACATTCATTATCTGAAGAAGCTTGGGAAGCATACTTATGTTCCAGAAAAAATGACAGCGGAGCAATAATTTTTCCAAGAATTTACAATCAAAATGCAGATAGATGCCCATCATTTTCAAGGTACGAAATGCGCAACCTTGCAAAGCATATTGTCGCGCTGATAAAACAACGTTCCCTGTTCCCAACGCTGAGCACGTTCATAAACAGGGAATTAATGGAAAGCGACACCCACTGTGGATTACTCCAACGGGCAATCCGCAATGCCAATATCAATCACAGAACGTGCAAACATTACATCACCTTCAGCAAAAATAAAAACTGGTTCAATGATGCGGCAGCGAGTGGGTATTTGGAAGAAGGTCTGCCGGAGGTTCTGGACCAAGCGGATGTGTTGCAAGGCATTGCACACTTTATATCAACGCGCGGAGATACGTTTAAAATAATTGCCCGCGGTTCCCACGCAAATTATGAAAGGTCCTGCGAAGCTATAGTCCAACGTATGCCATTCTTTGCAAATCCCAGCGAAAATACAGCCACAGACACTATTCTGTCTCCGATAAATAAAAAATTAGGTCGACGCTTCAGCGTCATACTATTCCGATGGTTGTAACAACTTTAAACTTAAGGAATAATTAATTCTTGTCCAACGGTGAGAGCGCTTTGAAACGGAATTTCGCTTTGATTGGCTTCAAAAATTTTTTTCCAATGTGCGGGCGAACCATAGTATTTTTGACTAATTTTCGACAACGTATCACCGGATTGCACAATATGCTTAACCGGCTTTTCAAGCAACTGGTTTGCGCGCATTGTTACAACCTGCGTTTCCTCCGCACGACTAGATTCAAGCAATTGACTCCGTTCTTGGGCTGCCCTCAAGGCTCGCTTTAGTGCGATATTTTCCTCCCGCAAACGCCTGGCAATTTCGATGAGTTCAGCGTGTGTTTCCAGCCCATCGCTCTGTCCCGGTAGACTACGGATGAAGTTCTTTTTCGCAGTATCAATGAGCTGCTTTACGACAGCAGCTTCCTTGGTATTTTTCCTCTGTGATAAATATTCACGAAAATGATAGATGGCGTAAATTGGATCATTGAGTTTGGTCAGGTATATCCGACCAGCATATAAATGCGAATTGGCAGCACAAGAATTCCGCGCTATAACCCTCAAAAACAAAGGCAACGCGCCCTCTTCATTTCCTTCTCGAATTAGTTGAACGGCCGCATGGTACTCCGCATCCGACAACTCACCTCCACCACACTTCGCTGCACGCCCACATCCGCATAACCACAAGCACAAAGAAACAAAAAACAGAGAACGCAATACGCTCCTCCCTTCCAATACATCACATAGAAAAACGCGATTGGAAACCCAAAATGGCACCAAA
>JAITBR010000104.1 GCA_031283485.1 Puniceicoccales bacterium
TTTTTCTCCGTAATTCTTCACATTCCTCGTTGCAGCCGCAACTGGGCAACACGTCAGTCCTCCACCTACACACCCACCTTGGCACGACATCACTTCCAGTAATTACATATCCCAGTAGAATCTTACAGAATTTCAGTGATTTCTGCGGCGCTCCAAGCTAATAAAATGGCCAACAAAGGGAAAACGTTCTTGACTGAAAGCTAACATTTACTATACTATGCGCTGTTAACACAGGTTTTTTATGGTGAATTCAAATGGACACGAATTTCCACAAGCGCTACAAACATTGGAAGATTTAGACATACTAGTTGGCAAGGTTAGGGAAGCACAAAAAGTTTATGCCTCTTTTTCTCAGGAGAAGGTTGACAAAATTTTTAAGGCTGCGGCCACAGCTGCAAGTGAGCAATGTGTCAAATTGGCCGAAATGGCTGTGTCTGAGACCGGTATGGGTGTTGTGGAAGACAAAATTACAAAAAATAAATTTGCGTCTGAATTCGTCTATAATAGGTACAAAGACGAAAGGACTTGTGGCATTGTTTTTCAAGATGAGTCCCGAGGCATAAAGAGAGTTGTGGATCCGGTGGGCGTGATAGCCTGCGTCATTCCGACCACAAATCCAACGTCAACGTCAATTTTTAAAACGCTGATTGCTTTAAAAACTAGGAACGGCGTGGTAATTTCTCCACATCCCAGGGCTAAAGGATGTACCATTGCGGCAGCTAAGATTGTATTAGATGCCTCGGTCGAGGCTGGAGCCCCGCGTGACATTATTGGATGGCTCGAAGAGCCAACGATAGAACTGACCAATGCACTAATGCGGCACCCATTCGTCAGCATAATTCTAGCGACCGGTGGCCCTGCTATGGTTAAAGCGGCGTATTCCAACGGAAAACCGGCTCTAGGCGTTGGCCCTGGAAACACACCGGTTATTGTCGATGAAACGGCTGATTTATCAGCTGCAGTCTCAGCAATTCTCTTGAGCAAAACATTTGATAATGGAATGATTTGCGCCAGCGAACAGTCAATCGTTGCCGTAAAGGACATTTACGATTCGCTGAAATCGGAGTTGGCAAATCATGGAGCGTATATCATGAGCAGGAAAGAGGCAGCTGAGGTTGGAAAAATAATTTTACTGGATAAGGGGATTAATCCGGCTATAGTTGGACAAAAAGCCTACACTATCGGCAAATTGGCTGGCATTGATGTTCCTTCGGATGCAAAGGTGCTCATCAGCGAAGAAAAATCTTACGCCAGTGAAAATCCGTATTCCCATGAAAAATTGTCACCGATTTTGGCTCTATACGGAGCGAATAATTTTGAAGAGGCAGTTGAAATTGGGCTAAATTTGGTGGCCATTGGTGGGCTTGGGCACACATCTGTGTTGCACACGGATGCACGAAAACAACAGAGAATTGATTATTTTGCCACTAAAATGCCAACTGGCAGAGTGCTCATTAATGCTCCTGCGACGCAAGGGGCAATTGGATTGTGTAACGAAGGCATTGAACCATCACTTTCGGTCGGCTGTGGGTCATGGGGAGGAAATTCCGTAAGTGAAAATATCACTGTCAAGCACTTGTTAAATCACAGAACAATCGCGGAAAAGCGTTAGCATCAGCGCCTTTGGCAAATGTTCGTCGCTGTCCTACGTTGCAAATGCTAATTTAATTTCAAAAAAATCTATTTTAGCCGAACTAATCACACTTGGAAGGTAATTCAAATAAACGGTTGTTGTGCCATTGAAAAATGGCACGCTCAAATTGATGTTGAGCATTCCAGCTATTGGCCGCAAATTTAAATTAATTGCTCCCGTAGTATCGATTTCGCTAAACAGAAATCCGAGTCCATATTCGCCTCTTTCACCGAAATACACCGTGTCAAAATTTAGGTGACAGAGATGCGACGTCATCGTCGACGAATCATATGAACTGGCGTATAATTCCACTGGAATAATAAGTCGATATTTCGGCTCAATCTCGGATATCGCATAAAAATCACGGTAAACACTGACTCCGTTTATGGAAAATGAATACGTTAATTGAATTTTTTCAAGCAGCCAAAACAGAGTGCACATGTCACTGGCGGAGATATTTCGCACGGTAGCCTGATCAATGCTTGCGTTGTGTTTGACCGTGTGAGGGACGCCAGCGTGGCTCACACGACACAAAAAATTTTCAATCACTGCCTAGCTCCGATTCATTATCCTTTGGGGCGATGGAATTTTTCCTATTTCGCGAATTGTCTGCCAAGCCAAATAGCCTTTTTAATGCGTGACATAGAATGATAATTATTTTTTTCATGCGTTTAAAAATGGTTCACTTGCTAGCGAAAAACGTTTTTTCAAAACTCCGGACTCACACACATCCTCTTCGCGCAGCAGCACAGTCAAAGGTCGAGGTAGATCGCTAGCATCAATTTTTATCATTGAATCGGGATTTTCAAAATCCACAAATTTTAGCATGTTATATCTACAATCGCCCGTTGATGTATTTTCTATGCGCGAATGTACACCCTGCTCTACCACCCCATTTCCAGTCGCCTCTGCAGTTTTGCGTTCCACATAATTGCGAGATTCGTAGAGTAGTCTTCCGGAGCGAGTAAGTTCCGCCAAATCCGCAGCTCCAAGATGTTTCGCTGGGCCAAATTTGACATAAGTTTTCCCATTGTCCAAATCGTCTTCAACCTCCTGAACAACGGCATTTATGCTCCTCCATTCCATTCTGCCGGAACCAAAATTTACCAAAAATTGTTCATATTTTACTTCAACTTCGCGATTAACTAGGGTGATGCTACCATCGTATTGCAAGACCCCCACGGATTCAAATATGCTCTGCGCCAGATTATCCGGTACTGCTTCAGCCGTGAGCAAGGATATTAATTTTTTATAATTTCCCGTCGCCGCATCCGTTGCACGAATTTTGACTGTAATTTCTTGGTCAATAACCGCCATGTCATCGCTACGATATGATACATTTGCGCGAATAACGTCATCCTCTGCGTTTTTTGCCATCCAATCTGCCACGGCACCGTTAACCAATTCATAGGGCAAAATACTGGTCCGGGTAGCATTTGCTACGGAAATATTGTCGAATTTATTCAGCCATGGCACGTGCTGTTTCCACCATAGCGGCGATGAAATTTCAATGGGGATGGATGTAATTTTTTGGGTAATGTACGTCGACTTCGACCCCTCTAGATTGATCGTCAAAACGAGGGATTTAAATTCCATCCCCGTCAAATTTTCCGGAAACTTTTGAACGCTGACCGTTTTCCAAGTTTTACCGTTTGTGCTGTTACTTGTTTCAAATTTCAACACAACTGATGGTACGCATAGGTCATGCCTTGGCTGCATAGAAAACTGCTCAACATTGGCATTTAAAATGTCAATGGTTGTCGGCGTGAGTTGCGTTCGTCGCTTGAAGGATATTTCCGGAACATTTTTGGT
>JAITBR010000004.1 GCA_031283485.1 Puniceicoccales bacterium
GCGCATATCCTACGGCCGCAAAACAGACAAGTTGCCGATGATTGAGGACAAGCTGCTGTTTATACTGTCCTACCTGAAAAACAATCCGTTGCAGGAGTATCACGGCAGTTGCTACGGCATGACGCAGCCGCAATGCAACGAATGGATACACTTGTTGGCGGATATTCTGCGCAAGACGCTAAAGGATATCTGCGAGTTGCCCGAAAGAAATGCTGCCCGCTTGCCCTACGTTTTGCAGCAGTATGGCGATATCCTGCTTGACGGCACAGAGCGCCCGATTCAGCGGCCGCAGAACGAAGACCGGCAGAAATCCTGCTACAGCGGTAAAAAAACGCATAGCGTGAAAACAGCCTGCTGTGCAACGCTCAAAAGCGGATTTTATGACTTTCGCGCACGTTTGAGGGCTCGGTGCACGACAAAAAGATAGCCGATGAGCAACCTTTGCGCCTGTCGGCAGGGATAACCTTGTGGCAAGACACCGGATTTTGGGGGCACAAGCCCCCAAATGTGACGGTCAAGATGCCGACAGAAAAGCCCAGAGGAAAACCGCTGACGGCAGCGCAGAAGCGTGAAAACAAGGAAATATCCTCGTTCCGTATTATCGTAGAGCACGCCATTGGCGGCGCAAAACGATGTCGTATTGTCAAAGAACGCTTTCGTTGCTATACATTTGGATTTGACGACTTGGTTATGCTTATTGCCTGCGGGCTGCACAACTTTCGTATGGCAATGAAAACAAATGCTTTATTATTTTAATCTATATAATGCCTAATATACATGCAAATATGCTATCTTTGTGCACGTCAAGACCACAACATTTGTCCATAAACTTACATTTTTATTGTGAAACAATTAGTTCATTTATGCTACAAAGATAGCAATTGTACTTCGAGTACGGTAGTAAGCGTGACAGGGTGGTCTTGATTTTTATCTCACGCGCTTGGAAAACTGAAGTTTTTCATCTAATTTTGCACCCGTAGATAATTAATACGAAGATGATGGAAAGCATTGAAAATAAATGGATAACGGCAACCATCGCCATGGAAAACGAGGTTGCAGGCAAGGCGCAGATGCCTGAGGTTCGGCGCAGAGTAGTAACACGAGCAGCATATCCGGCACATTTATGGCGCATATCCCGCCACAACGAAGGGATATACGCAGTTTCATGGTGTATATAAACAAGTTAGCGGTCATGTATTACCGTATATATAAAAAATCACAGAATGAAAAAATTAGTATTTATTGGATTGATTTTAATGATTTCAGCGGGCGGAAACATTAGCATTTATGCACAAGAATTGGAAACGATTCAAACAGAATCCAAGCAGTTATCCAAAAGAGAGTTGGAAAAACTCAAGAAACAACTAACAACAACAGAAAAAACAGTTATTTGGTCTATTGTGCTTTTTTCTATATTTTTATTGATAACTCGCTATAGGTATAAACGAAAATGTGATGGGTGCAAAAAATGGAATGCAATGAGAAAAACTCAGCGTGAGTATATTGGAGAAAAACCAACTACGATAGTAGAAGAACGAACTAAGAAAAATAGTAAAGGAGAAGTTATTTCTTCATGGGAAGTAGATGTTCCTGCAACCATTTATTATTATCATACACATAGAAAGTGTAAACATTGTGGATATAGAGATTATTTATCATCATCAGAAACGCGGAAAAATTAAGAATATGGAAAAAAGAATTAGAATTGGAGCAGACGAACTTATTTTATGGTTACGCAAAAATGACAAAGCAAAAAAAATTCCCAATGATGAGATTAAAGGTTTGGGAAGAAAAATTTATGACCTTATTGTAACTAAATTAGGGGGAGAGAAAGTGGCAGATAGTCAACCTTCAATTTTTGCATGTGAAACAGGAGATAAGAATATTGAGAAATTCAATTTACCCAAAACATCGGCTCAATATGAGATTGAAGTTGGTAAAATGGGTGATGTATATGACGAATTATCTAATTGGTAAATAAAAATACGCGAACCGCCAACTAGCGGTTTGCCACAAGCAGGGGCGTACCTCGTTGATAATTTTGCGGGAATTTCACCGTTCGTGGTTCGTGGCAACGGCAGTGAATTCCTCGCCAGCCGTCTGGCGGATGTAAAGGATTACGTCCCTCTCGGCAAACCGGTACAGTTTAATTTGTATTCGATTGTGATGAAAGACGGCGCCCAATGTACTTCAAGATACGGCTGGCGCGAATATGATTTCCGAAGAGGCTTGATACACTTTTTTACTCCGGGACAAATACACTAATGGGATGAAAAAGCGGAGAATTCCGGCAGATGGGGTTGGATGTTGGCATTCCACCCCGATTTTATCCGCAAATATCCTTTGGGCGCGAAAATCCGCAAATTAAAATTCTTTTCTTACGAAACGAACGAAGCCTTACATATATCCGACGCGGAACGGTTGCTGGTTGAAGGGATAATGGAAAACATTTGCGGCGAGTACAGCCGGAACATCGACGAACATACGCAGGATATTATAGTGTCCCAATTAGAAGTGCTGCTGAATTATGCCGAACGCTTTTATACGCGGCAATTCAGGACGCGGCACAACGTTGAATCCGACATTGTAACACGTTTTGAATCCATGCTTCACCGCCATTTCGAGCAGTAACCCGACAAGCTCATTGCGGCAAACGATATTGCTTCGGAACTTGTCCATGTCCACCCATTACTTGAGCGATATGCTCCGCAGTCTGACAGGGATGAACACACAGCAACATATTCATGCGCATCTGGTTGAAAGAGCAAAAGGGCTGTTGTGAACAACTAATCTTTCCGTCAACGAAATTGCTTATTCGCTCGGATTTGAATATACGCAATATTTTAGCCGCCTGTTCAAAAGCAAAACCAGACAGATGCCGCTTGGGTTCCGGAAACGGGAATTAATGAATTGATGGGATTTATATTAGAGTTTATATTAAATCCTTTATAGCGATTTCTTTTTCATATCTTTGCAAAAAAATTTTTGCAAGATGAGATACGACAAAGTCAAAAGAAATGCCCCCCGCGTGTTGAGCTTAACCAGCCTGACGGT
>JAITBR010000069.1 GCA_031283485.1 Puniceicoccales bacterium
CATGGGTCACATACGCAACGGGTATGCCAAAAAATACGGCGTGCTTATGTTGATAATTTTTTGCATGCTCGGCCAATTGCTCATTTTTCCGTTATTTTTCAGGAGAAACAATCCGTCACAATAACTGTGCAGGAGATTCGCACACGTCTATCGAAAATGTTTATTGCGACAAAATTCCCGCAAGCAACACGGGTGATTTTGGCGGTGTATTTGTTTTAAACACAGCAGGAAACAAAATTTCATAGGCGGAAGTATCACGCGCATTACCGACGTGGAGATGAAGCAGATTATGAAAATAGCTGTGGATAAAATATATTATATTTTGGTATACATTGCATTTAAATTTTGGCACGTAGTTGGCGTTTGCCGTCTTGCGCTATTTGCTCTAGAATATGGAGAGCTACGGCTTCGGCATTCAATCCGTGGGCTTTGCGTATGGATTCTTCATTTGAGCCATGTTCGATGAAGCAGTCTGGCCAGCCAATGCGGATTACCCTAACTTCGATACCGCTATCGCCGTAAAACTCTAGCACGCCACTGCCAAATCCTCCCGCTAGAACGTTATCCTCCATGGTAACAATCGTATCGTGCTTATTAACAATTTCACTCAAGGTTGTTCCGTCGATGGGCTTAGCGAATCGCGCATTAATGATGGTACAATTGCCACCGAGTAGCGCATTAACTCGATGGGCAACATCAATGAAGTATCCGAGCCCGATTAAGCAGATATCCTCTCCTCGTCTGAGAATTTCTGAATGGCCGCGCACAATGTCAGGACCAACGTCAACTGTTTTGTAAGTGTATGTGCTGTTATATCGTATGAAAACTGGAGCCTCGTATTCCAGCGCCGCATGTAGCATGGCGGATAGTTCGGCGGAATTTTTCGGCTGCATAATTATCGCATTTGGTAAGCAGCGAAGGTAGCTGATGTCGAACAATCCGTGGTGAGTAGGACCGTCATTAGCCGATAGGCCGGCTCGATCTAGGCAAAATATGACGGGAAGATGCTGCAGGCAAATGTCATGAAAAATTTGATCAAAGGCGCGTTGCATGAATGTCGAATATATGGCGCAAATTGGTAACATACCTCCCTTTGCTAAACCGGCGCACAGCGTGACGGCATGTTCTTCGGCAATACCGACATCTATGCATCGCTGTGGCATGTAATCCCGAAGATATGACATTCCAGTGCCTCCAGCCATGGCGGATGTAACACCGATAATTTTTTTGTTAACCCTGGCAAGCTCGACGACGGTTTGTCCAAAGATATCCCTCATGGATGTTTTTCGTTCCTCAGAGGCTGTGGGATCGATTTTATGGAAAGACTCAGGATTTGCAGATGCTTGAGAACTACCTTTGCCTTTTGTAGTTTTGACGTGCAGCAAAATTGGATAGTCCACGATTCGGCAAAATTTTAAATATTCTTCAAGCTGCATGAGATTATGCCCATCTATGGGGCCGATGTAGCGCAGACCGAAGTGTTCAAAAAATGACGATGGCAAAAGAAGACCTTTTAGCACAAACTTTAACCTGCGGCACATGCGCTGCAATGCTAGCCCAAATCTGTGTTTACGCAGTATTTTGCTCATGCTTTGAATAGAACTATACCATCGGCTTAGGATGATTTTATTTAAATAAATGGCCATAGCGCCAATATTGCGGTCTATGGAATAGTCATTATCGTTTAGAATTATGAGCAGCTGCCTGACATCGGCATTAATATTGTTTAAAGCCTCCATCGTCGGTCCGCATGTTAGGGCACCATCTCCCAGAACAGCAGCGACTTTGTGCTGCTGATTGAGACAGTTACGTGCCTTACATAATCCCAGGGCCGCTGATAACGCCGTGCCAGCGTGACCCGTACAAAATGAATCGTGTGCACTTTCTTCTGGGTTACAAAATCCAGAATATCCATTCGATTGGCGTATGTTTAAAAACTGTTCCCCATTGCGCCCAGTCAGCAATTTATGCACATATGACTGGTGAGAAATATCGAACAAGATTTTATCTCGCGGAGAATCAAAAACTCGATGAATTGCTATGCTCAATTCAACTACACCGAGGTTCGAAGCCAAATGTCCGCCATTTCTATGCGTCACCTCCACGAGCTTGCTGCGAATATCCGCAGCCAACTCAGTCAGATCGTCGTAGCTTAATGCTCGCAAATCATTGGGATTGCCTATTCTTTCGAGGAGAGATTTAGTCATTTTGCCTAGTCAGCTGGCTCATTTGATTGATCTCCAAACTGATTTTCAATATCGCCGATTGGAGTGAGTTCCGGATGTAATATTTCGAACCAATCTTTCATTATGCGCAGGCATTCACGCAATTGCACATCAAATTCTGGCATAGCGATATCTTGCTTGATATCGTACACTTCCTTCGGCACGTCTTCTACGTCATTTTCCAATCTAATTTTCTCAAAGCTGTAATCATCTTTGGAGATCAATTTTTCCAGCTTGGATTTGATTTCACGTTTGAATTGCAGCTCAATCAATGCCTCTTGCCGACGTTTTTCCAAATTCAGAGAAACTTCTCGTTGATCGATATTTTGCTTAAAGTGTGCAATGCGTTCGTCCAAAGCTTTGAATTCTTTGAGTTCGGCTCTACGCCGTTCTGAATGTTCGCGCAACATTCCGATAAGTTGGGGATCGACGAAATAATTAAATTTCTTTGCCCTTGCTTCATAGTCGAATTTTGCAGCTGGGATGGAGTCACAATTCAAAGCACGCGGGAGATCCGACTCTCGGGTCGGAAGATAAGCTTCAAAACTTGGCACCTGAATGTCCGCCGATACACCGTTAAGCTGGGTCGAATTTCCCGTTGGAAGATACCACTTCTGCACGGTTACACGGGCAGCCCCTAGTGTGTTTTTATTGTGAAGGGAATTGAAAAATTTACTCATCGGGAGAATCACTTGCACGCTCCCTTTTCCATGAGTTGTTGGATCTCCGACGATTATCGCACGTCTGTGATCGTGCAGGGCTCCAACGAAAATTTCCGAAGCCGAAGCGCTGTGGGATGAAATCAATGCAATCAGCGGGCCACTCCATTCAATTGTAGCATTTTCATCGCATAAATTTTCGATTTTACCGAGAGAATCTCGCACCTGAACTACGGGGCCGGTCTCTATGAACAGCCCGGATGTGTTAACGGCTTGCTCCAAAAGCCCGCCGGAATTTTGGCGGAGATCGATGATTAGTCCAACGATACCGCGTTCCTTGAGTTTTCCTATTAGGTAGCGCATATCGGAAGTCGTGTCCGCGTTCTGCTCGCTGCCATTTGGATCATTTCCATAAAAAGCCGGCAAGCTGATAGCGCCGATGTGCACTTCTTCGCCATTCGAATTAAACGAAAATAATTTTCCACTTGCGCGCGTATCCATGATGTGAATCTCGTCGCGAACAAGCTGGACCAGCTTGTAGCTACCCGGGCTGGAATCAATGGGTTGGACCTTTAGTCGCACGACGGTCCCTTTTTCGCCGCGCATCAATTTTACAGCTTTGTATAGGCGCATGCCAACTATATCGACAAACTCTCCCTCTACACCCTGTGCAACGGATAAAATTCTATCACCAACTTTCAATTGTTTTGACAAGCTCGCCGGTCCGCCGGGGTACAATTCTTTTATTATGCATGTGCCATTATCGTCCATCAAAACTGCCCCAATTCCCACCAGAGAATTTGACAGCACTATGTTAAAATCGTCCAGCGATGGCTTAGATAAAAAGCTTGAATGCGGGTCGTACATGTGTGACAAACTATTTAGAAAAATTTCTTCTATCAACCAGGAGTCAAAATCTTTCAAAGCCATACGTAGGTTTTCATAGCGCCTAGCGATGGTATCTTTTGCCGCTGCAAGTGCTTCATTATCCGCCATCGATTGCTTTTCTTCACGCATTTTCGGTGACCTGTATTCGCTATTCATCATTTCGTTAAGCAACTCGTACTTCAATCGCTTCTCCCACAAAATATCGGATTCCAGTTGACTAACTGGCCATTCTGCTTTTTTGCGATCGGGGGCATAGTGGTCATCCGACGAAAAATCCCAATCCTGTTGTAATCTATTTGCAATCCAATCTAGGCGTGAATACGCATTCCTTCGGTATTTGTCGAAAATTGTAAACGCCGGCATTAAACTTCCGCCGCTGATGAAGATGTCCAGCGTCGGAGAAAACCGCCCTATGAAATCATCGACTTCTCTTCGCAAAAAAAACATATGATCAACGTCCAATTCGGCCATGTAATCGGAAAGTATTTCTCTGTGATCGAGTAGCGAAATATCCCGGTGATTATAATGAAGCTCCTCCATGCACCGTGTCATATAAATTGTTTCTGCCCGCATCTCACTGGTTGGCATTATCATGGTTTCGCCTTTGGAAACGGCCATCAATTTGCTAGGCAAGGTACCATAGAATGTGATCCAAAAGCAAAGAATGTATGTGAAAGCTGAAAGTACTTTTGACTTGCTCATTATCTACTTAATTCCCCATAAAATGTGGAATTAAACAAGTTGCAATCTCAAATTTAAAAGTACCTTTGGCGAAAATTTTTGCGGTGTAAAATTTTGTATCCGGCAAAGATTTGGTATTTTAGTGAAAAATTTTCCCTAAATTACTGAGATAATTTTGTAAAAAGTCTTGACAGAAAAAACACTTAATGATGTTGAGCGTACCATGAACCCTACAAATCAACAACCAAATTTTAATGCCGCGCTTCCGAGAAATATTGAAACACAGCAATGTTTGCAAGATGGCGCTAATCACAATCGTACCGCTGCAAGTCGTGACATACAGCTTGTTTCACGGGAGCAAATTGTCGACGAAAGACATCTTGTTGATAGATTGCTGCAAGGTGTCGAGCTTGCAGATTTGGCAAACATCATAGCCGGAATACTTGGTCTTTATGTTGCGAATAAATGTCGCACGTCGAAATGGGCAGGCGTGTTGATGGCTGGCTCTGGGCAATACTTAGCTTGCATGGTCCCATTGTTAGCCAAATCCAATGTCCTTATGGGCATGGCCGTATCATTTTTAGCTGGCATAATTGGCAGTAAAAATATTTATGAATTCATCATGGGATATTTTTCATCCAAGGCAATTTGCATTGGCATTAGCTGTATATATAAATTATATTCCAATTGTGTGAGCTTAGTGCGTGTATAATGGCGTTACAAACATAGAAATAGAGTCTAAATTGCTAGTTAGAATGTCTGTGCTGTCACCGTGTTATGTGTTTAGTTCTTCGTTTCAACGGCAATTTTTTTATCCCATCAGATTTGCGATACCGACGTTGGCTTAACCCGCGAAATGTAGCTCACATTCGGTAAATTACAGTTGGAATCACAGAAAAAAATTTCGTTGTTTTTCCGAAATCGGCATACCAATTTTTTCCATTACGGCCAGCATGTCTTCCCAGACCACACGCTTGGCAACGTTCGTACCATTGCGTAGGAGGTATGAAGGGTGAAACGTAACCATGAGAGGTGTACCATGAAATTCGAACCATTCACCACGAATGTTTTTCATGAGACATGGCGTGTCGTAACCGAGCAGCCCATTTGTGGCCGTTGCTCCAAGGGCAATGATCACTTTGGGCCCAATTATTTCAATCTGTGCTCTCAGGTATGGCAAGCAAAACCGCATTTCCTCC
>JAITBR010000087.1 GCA_031283485.1 Puniceicoccales bacterium
AATTCAAATTTCCCGCTTGCCGAACAAATTTGCCATTACATAGGTACAGAATTATGCAGGGTTGACGTTAGTAATTTCCCGGATGGTGAAACCGCGGTAACAATTAGAGAGAGCATACGCGGCGGCGATATTTTTATAGTTCAGTCATGTGATTATCCAGCTAATCACAATTACATGGAATTACTAATCATGATCGATGCTGCCCGTCGCGCTTCAGCCGGTAGAATAACGGTCGTCCTGCCATTTTTTGGATACGCCCGCCAGGATAGAAAAGATAAGCCGCGCGTACCAGTAACGGCAAAATTGATAGCAAATTTGCTTGTTTCAGCCGGTGCGAATAGAATTTTAACCATGGATTTGCATGCTCAGCAAATTGTCGGTTTTTTTGATATACCCGTGGACCACCTGCTCGCATCGAAGCTGTTCATTTCTCATTTGAGTGAAACTCGTCCCGATGATCTGATTATTTGCTCTCCCGATTTAGGCGGAATGAAGATAGCTGCTGCCTATGCCGATAGGCTGCGCTGTGATCTCGGCATCATTGCCAAGCGCCGGATCAGCGGTGATAGCACTCGGGCCCTTACAATTATGGGCGATGTTTACGGGAAAAACGTTGTTCTAGTCGATGACATGGCGGTGACATTCGGTACGCTGAATGAAGCGGCAAAGCTATTAAAAGCCAATGGTGCTGCTAGCGTGCGAGCCGCGGTATCGCATTGCCTGTTGACGAAAAAGGGCTACGAGCGTCTGTCGGAGGGCAACATTGATGAGTTAATTACCACCAACTCAACCGGCCTGTCATACAACCTAAGAAACAGGAGGAATGTTTCCATTTTAAATGTCAATGAACTGCTCGGGGAAGCGATCATTCGCATACACAATAATTCCAGTGTGACGGATTTATTTGAAGTAAACGGAAGTTAATTTATCACCCAATCGTGGCAGATATTTTCAGATAAATTAATGGAACATTCGTCAGTAATCAGGAAATCGTCTTCGATTCTCACTCCACCGATTTTCGGATAATACAGACCCGGTTCAATGGTAATAACATTGCCAGTTTTCAAGACAGCCGCACCGTTTGAAATATATGGTTCTTCGTGAATTTCCAATCCGAATCCATGTCCGAGTGAATGAAACATGCCATGGGGAGTAGTTGCAGCCCGGTCCGTTTTATAACCTTTAGATGCGAAAAATTTCAAAATACTTTCCATTAAATCTGAGCAGCGGACGCCGTTTTTCAGCCTTTTACAGGCCATTTCCTGTGCAACCTTGACCGTTTCGTACATATTTTCCTGTGCCGCAGTCGGTGTGCCATGCAAAAATGTGCGAGTTATGTCAGCGTAATACCCAGATGACCTGTCAAACGGAAATAAGTCTATGATTATTAATTGATTAGCATGAATTGGTCCATGTCCTTGGCAGTGCGGATCCGCGGACTGATATCCGCAGGACACTATGGTATTTTCGGTCAAACATCCATTGGTGTAGCAAAAATCTTCAATTTCTCTGCGCACAAATTCGGATGTTAGCTCTGCATTTCGAAATTTTAGGATACCATTCTCGGATACCTTTGACTGGCGCAAGATTTCCCTGGTGCGCTCAAAACAGCCCTTTACCACGAGAAGCACCTTTTTCATGCGGTCAACTTCATCGCTTGATTTTATTAAACGTTCGGGCAGGATATTGCTGCGATCTATCTTGATTTTTAGGCCTTTTGCTAGCAGATCCGATGCCAGCCCAAATGGAAAATTTTCATGAATCACTAATGTTTTCTTCCCCGTTACGTGTCCAATAAAAGCTGCAATCAGGTTACTTTGATTGAGGGTTTTGCTGGCGCGCAGGCTTTCAATTGGTACAATTTCAGTTGCGTTGGATTCATTCCTCAGGCGGTTAATTTCCAAAGCGGAAGCTAGAATGCTCAGCCCACTTGCATGTTTTATTGCGGCCACATTGTCCTCAATGGCGCATCCGAGCAAATATTTCAGATTTTTATCGGTTCGAGTATTGGAGAAAAATAATTTTGCAGCCCTGTCACTCATCACTATCCCTGTAAAATGGCTGACACTTGACTAGCCGCCGAACCGTTAGCAGCGTTGCTTTGAAAAACTTATGAACTGCGTACATCCGCACCGCATACTGGGAACAAGTTGGCTCGAACCGGCACCGGCAAAATGCCCCAAATAGGCAAATTTTAAGTGGAGAAAGAACAAACTGATACACTTTTATTATGAATAAAGCGGCAAGCCGTGCAATTTTGTCGAGTTTCAGAAAAGCCTTTTTGTAAAAATATCGAACCCTATGCTCTTTCGCGTTCATGTGCAATCGAAGCCGCCTTCAATAACTCAGATTCTATTTTTTCATGGGGAGCATCCACAATCATCCGCTTGGCTATTACGAGGTAATCGCAGTTCTGAACTAATTTTTGCAACTTTCTTCGAAAAATCTCACGCATAACCCTACGCACTCTATTCCGCACAACGGCGTTTCCGACTCTTTTCGTAACTATCATCCCCAATCTGCTAACACCATGGCCACTACCTAAGACCTTCAGGATAAAGAACAATCCAGTGAACTCACTCGCATTACTGGAACGAAACCTCATAAATTCACCCGACAGGTGAATGCGCTGATTTCGAAACAAACGCTCTTTCACGTTACTTTACAAATGCACGTTCGCAAATCTTATACCTCCCCTTAGCTCTGCGTGCGGAGAGTACGCCCCTTCCTCCGCGCGTAGCCATGCGTGCACGAAAACCACATTTGCGAATTCTTTTTATTTTTGATGGATGATACGACGGTTTCATCTAAAACTGTTCATACTATATTTCTAAAAAATTTCCCATGTCAAGGACGTTTTTGCCAGCGCTTTTGTCAATGTGACAACATCTCGTATATTCTATTGCGTACCGTATCCATGTCACCTTCTGCACTAATTTCATAATATTCTGGCATGCTTCGCAACACTGCCAAGCAGTCTTGCATTTTATCCACATAGGTTTGATAGCGAAATGCAGCACTGACTTCACTCAGGTCAGTTTCACGAATAGGACTAGGATTCGAAATGGCAAGTTCGTTGTGTTCGAGAGCTTTCTGCCCGCGGTTGAGCTGCCTTTCAATGCTAGTTTTGCGTGAAACGGTAAAATTTACGATCGCGAACGAACTCGGTTCGTTGTCGCTTTCTATCCGTATTTTTTTTGCCAATAACTCCAAGCATATGGCCTGTATCCGAGTGCGAGGAAATCCGTCAACTATCACACCTCGCGAATACTCGGGACGAAGCAACGCTCTAAATACACACGAAATAACCCGTTCATCATCTACTAAATTTCCAGATGCCTTAATTGCCTGGTCTTCCGGGCTGTTTAGCAAAGAGCTCACTTCAATCGGTTTACTTGAAATTTCCAGCATGCGCATTATGCCAGATACATTCGTTCCCTTGCCCGATCCAGGTGCACCGCTAAGCCAAACTATCTTAGACGGAAACTTTATCCTCCTCGATTTACCCCTTCTCGGAAGCGTCTTCAGGACATCATCAAATATCTCCTGCGCACGTTCCTCATCTTCACCTTTCATTGGGTTATCCAACTCTGCATATGAAACATTCATTCTTGCATTTCCATTCCTATCAAAATCTCCAGCCAGAAGCTGCACATGCGAACAAATTGCGCATAAATAAAGGAACACACACAAATTTCTCACTTCACGCCTTCATAAACAGCAAATTTAGCTAGTCAATTTGTTTTTTAAAAGACTGTGTTATCCTTGATTACCGTGTTACTCATTACGCATAGAATTCCGTCTTTGACACAGATGCCATCGCGTTCATAGCCGTCTGGCTTTCCATCGGGGGATAGGTACACGTTCCTTCCGATGCGTACATTTTTGTCTAGAATTGCCTTCTTTACGGCGGTATTTTCGCCGACGCCGAGTTCAATTTCCTGCCGATTATCATTATGAGAATCAAAGCAGTCCGCCCCAAACATCAAAACGTTTTCCAGAGTTGCATTTCTTTTTATGACGGATCTGAGGCCGATTACGCATCTGCTCAGCATTGCATCGGTTATTATGCACCCATCGGACAGGAGAGTATTTTCTATTTTGCTACTGTTTACCTTGCAAGCTGGCAAGTATCTTGCGCGAGTATATATTGGATTTTTAGCGTCAAAGAAGTCAAATTCCGGTATAACATCGGTCAGCATGAGATTGGCATTAAAGAATGAGCGCACCGTACCAATATCCTCCCAAAATCCATCAAATATGTACCCGCACATTTTATGTTCATTGAGCGTGAGCATGTTTGGTATTATATTCTTTCCGAAATCACTGCCGTTGTCCGAAGCTAACACATCAGTCAATACTTTCGCCGTGAAAACGTAAATCCCCATGGAGGCAAAATATGTGTTTGTGAAAATTTTACTTTTTAGTCCGTTTTTTTTCATGGACGGTACCATTTCAAAGCCTTCAGCCTGATCTCTGCACGTTGGCTTTTCAACAAATTTTCTGATTCGAAAATCATCGTCCATGGAAATAATTCCGAACGTAGAAATTTTATGTTCCGGGACTGGTTTAGTTGAAATCGTGGCATCTGCCTTGAGGTTTATGTGGTGTTGTACCAGGTCGGCTAAATCCATGCGATAGAGTTGATCTCCGGAGAGAATGAGAACTATGTCATCGTCCCGCAAAGAAATATAGTGTAAATTTTTACGCACGGCATCGGCGTTCCCCATGTACCAGTGTTCACCGACAGAACTGGTTTGTTCGGCGGAAAAAATATCAATAATACCGTCGCTGAAATTATCAAAACGGTAGGTGTGTTCGATGTGTCTATGCAACGATCTCGTCTGAAATTGTGTGAGAATATAAATTTTGTTGAATGACGAATTTAAGCAGTTACTTATTGGAATATCTACCAACCTGTATTTACCAGCTAAAGGCACAGCCGGTTTGCAACGTGTTTTTGTCAGCGGATATAATCGATCTCCGCGACCACCTCCCATGATTATGCAGTATACATTCGGCCTCATCCTTTTTTTAGAGGCTATAATTTTCTAAATGAAAGTCAATAAATCTAAAATTTAGATAAATTCTAGTAAAAAACAAATTAGAATATCATTGTAATGAATGCTCGTTAGCGTGCTGTCCGTTTGACAGTTTCGTATTCACGGCAGCTATCAATGGACAGCTTTATGTAAAGCGGTGTGGTTGATTCAAATTTGTTTTAAGTCAAGGAAATTTTCGACAATATTTTCACGGTATGCTACCGAAGGTATTTTGTCCGGTGAAGTCACATCGCCACCCTTGCCGCTTTTGCAAAAAATGTTGCCATTTAAGTAGAAAACAATCAGCGTACAGCCCAATGTTACATTTCCCGCTTAGAAAAAGACGCTGCGATGATATCAACGAACAATACGCATACTGGAGAACCAGGATTCTATATTCGCTAATTATGGGGTATGCTACGTTTTATCTCGTTCGCCAAAATTTTCAGGTTGCGACGCCAAAAATGTTGGATGAACTTGGGTACACGCGGACGGAAGTGGGGTGGGTATTTTCGGCCTTTGCCATAATATATGGTGTGGGAAAGTTTGTCAGTGGCATGATATGTGACCGGACTAATGCACGCTATTTTATGACCATTGGATTGATTGGTTCTGCGATTTGCAGCTTATTTATCGGATTTTCCTCGTCACTGACGGTTCTCGTGGTGTTTTATGCTCTAAATGGAGCTTTTCAATCTGCCGGATGGCCGCCGGTGTCGCGCCTGATGACACAGTGGTACTCTCCGGATGAATTGGGCACTAAATGGGGGCTTGTTAGCGCGTCGCACCAACTGGGAAGTATGGTCATATTAGTTTTTGGGGCTCATCTATCTCTCATACTTGGATGGCGCTCCGTTTTTGTTATACCGGCAGCCGTTGCCATAGTATTGGCGGTATTTCTATTCGATCGCTTGAGGGATAGCCCGCAATCACTCGGCTTACCA
>JAITBR010000002.1 GCA_031283485.1 Puniceicoccales bacterium
CAGCAAATTCATGTTCCAACCAAGAATCTGTCTCCAAATCGTAACTTGAAATACATATCCTTTTAACGCCATCAAATAGCTTCAAATGCTCAAATTCAGTATCTTTTTTTGCATTTTTCCAAACAAAATCCAGTCTCTGCTCGTCTTTTATAAGTCCAATAATGAACGAATTTCCCCGGTTTACATCTACAAATATCGGCACATTGTTTGTTTTAAAAAAAATACCAAAATCCAGTAGTGATTCATCGACATTACCGCACTCTTCCGAAGATTTATAGCATGTGAGGAGCATTGTGATTAATTTCTTTGCAAAAATATCGCGTTCGATCTCCGGTTCAAATTCGCGTGAAGATACGTAAATATGCGCAAACGAGAGCATTAGCGTCATGGCAGAAACCAAGATCGCTCCGCTTAGGCCTATGGCAAGCAGCATTTCTACTAGGGAAAATCCACGCTTTTTTAAACATCGCTCACCATGTCTCATCGAAAGCAGATTATGCGTTTTGAGAAAAATAGGCACTACAAAAGTTTCGAACAGTGGAAATTTCCTACAAAAGACTTGACAAGGTAACCGAGCCCGTGTGTAAACTAGCGCCATGGACAAGCGTTCCATTTAGGAAAAATATATTCACGATATGGATAAGCAGACAATTGATAATTTGATTGGAAGAGATATGTGCAATGAGCGCACGCGAGACAAATTGGAAAAGATGACCAAGGGAGCGTATTGCATCCATCAGATATGGGGCTTTGGCCAAATTAAAGGATATAACAGTGACAAAAATAAGTTGATTATCGATTTTGTGAGCGGTAAGGTTGGCCAGGAAATGGATCCGATCTTCTGCACTAAAAAGTTGGAAATGTTGAATAAAGATGATCTTATCGTACGATTTTATGCAAATCCCGAAGAAATTAGGCAACAGTTGAAGAAATCTTCGATCGGTATACTAACGGAATATGTCAAGTCGGTACCAAATAAACAAGTGAGCGTTGGCGACATTGAACGCACATTTTCTGACATAGTCGAAAAAAAAAATTTCAAGCGCTGGTGGAATGTTACAAAAAAATTAATCGCAAAAGACCCAAATTTGGTGCTTGAGGAAGGAAATGTAACTTACCTTAAATTACGTGAAAACCCAGTTTCCGCTGAAGAGCAAATTATTGAAAAATTCAATAGCACCCATAGCGCCCAGGTGCGTCTGCCGATAGCCGGAGAAATTTCAAATATGGTAATTGATAGCGAAGCGCTAAGGACCACAGCCAGCCATGCAATAGATGTGTTGTCAAGTTATGCTGCGCCAAATTTTTCGAAGCTCACTGTGGGCTATAAGTTTCTATCATGTTTGATCAGAGACAAATTAGCCAAGTTGGTGGATCAAAACGTTGATTCCCTGGAACCGAAAATTGAATCAATCATCCATGAAAGTTCAAATTTATTGAAAATTGCAGCTGACCTTCCATACGCATATTATTCGCAATTTTTTAGTCTGATAACGAGGACGTTTCCCGACGAATGGGAAAAACATTGCTTTAATCTTCTAAGGAATGGGAACGATCGTTTCACAAACGACTGCATTGTCTATTTGTGCGAGAATGGACGCGATGCTGCGGTAAAACAGCAACTCGTACGTTGGCTGCATGAAAAAAATTTAAAAACCCCACTTCTCAAATGGATCGTAAAAAATCGTCATGCCAAAAAATTTACATCCGTCATTTCCCAGGAATTGCTCGTACCAAGTTTATTGCGTGCAATCCTGTGGGCAATTGATAATGAAGTTTTATCTGGCTCACACAAGTCGCGTAAAATTCCTTTGGCTGAACTTGTTTGCGAAGATAGAACGCTAATCAGTGATCTGCTATCGACCGCAACCGAAGAAGAGGCAATCGATCTTGCGCAGATGCTGCTGGTCAATCAAGGATTTGACTCTCTTTCGAAAAAGTCGCTCCTTGCACGCTTTATAGTGGTTTTTCCAAGTGCGCAAGGCCTCATAGCGTCACAATCTAAGGCTAAGCCATCTGATACGGTGCTCAAGGTCTCGCAGGAAAGCCTCGATATCAAGAAAAAAGAATACGAATCTCTCGTTAAGGAGAAAATTCCAGCCAACAAAGCTGCAATTGCAGCGGCACGTGAACACGGAGATTTGAGCGAGAATTCTGAGTATAAGATGGCGAGGCAAGATCAGGAAACGTTACTGGCTCGCAAGGCTCAGCTCGAAAGAGAGCTGCGAATTGCGCAAGTTATCGACTTTGAATCCGTTGATATGTCATCGGTATCTGTTGGTTCCGTCGTTACAATTAGGTCAACGGCCAGGGGAAATTTGGTAAACTTTGCAATACTTGGAGCCTGGGACAGCGATCCGAATAAAAATGTCATATCCTATAAAACTCCAATAGCTCAGGAACTTATATCTAAAAAAATCGGAGATGTAGTGGAGACTTCAATTGACGGAGTTAAAGAGCAGTGGAAGATCGAAAATATTGAGCGCTGGGCGACGCACAAACAGCGATAAAATCTACATTAATTTTTGCGCCCGGTTTGGAATGTTCGGTCAGAACGACATGCCGAATGAGTAGTTAAATCTCATGCCATGCTTGTTGTTATCGTACCCACGCACCGGGAATCCAAAATCCAGCCTAAGCGGCGCACCCATTATGTACAGCTTTATGCCAAACCCGTAATCGGAACAGTAGCGCTTTACGTTAAAATTTAGCTGAGAACTATTGACAACACCCACCTCAGCGAAAAGGTAAAACCTCAATGGCTCGGCGATTTTGAATGTATATTCCACCGCGCCGTACAAATACGATTTTCCACCAACGCCCGTTCCATTTTCATGGGGACCGACGTCATGCGTTTTAAATCCTTTCATGTAATCACTTCCTCCAAGGAAAAATCTCTCGAAAAATGGCACATGATCGTGCCCATACGCGCTCACCGTACCGACTTTACCCACAAACATGATATTCTGATCAAAGACCTCAAACGTTGGAAAAAATCTCGCGATTACTGCGTTGAATTTAATGTATTTCGTCTCTCCGAAAAATGGTCCACCCGCAATATCAGTGCAAAAACTTAGAACTGAACCGGAGGTCGGATAAATGAAGCTATCTCTGGTATCGAGCTCAAGCAGAAACGATCCTTTGGAAATCAATCTGTGCCCACGTTCCTCTTGGAAAGATTTTGGCGCGTTTGCACCAATGTTTGAAATGTTAACATTGGTTAGGCTGTAGGTTGCAGTGCCTTCCCACAAACTAAACAGGCGTTTCCTCAAATAAACATCACCGCCAAAGCGTGTTTCGTCGTAGCTTGTTCCGCCGTAGTTGTGGTCTGATTTTTTATATGCATATTCCGATCGAAATAAATTTGCGCCAAATGCAAGCTCGCGATCGTACAGCCATGGTTCTTCAAAATTTATGGTAAACAGGTTGTTGCGTTTGCCGACCTGGAGGCGCACACGAAACTTCTGACCGGCGCCTTGAAATTTATTATTTTTGTCGAATAAATCGAAGTTGGATTGGCTAAATTCGATAACACCAACAATTTGGCTGTTACTACTTACACCTCCACCAACGGAAAACTTGCCGGTATTTGCCTCTTTAACTTCAATGCGTAAGTCCTTCTGATTTTTTACATCAGTGTCGACCGGTAGCACATCAACCGTTTGAAAAAATCTTGTATTTATGAGGCGTGATTGACTATTTTTCATGCGCACAGTGTCAAATGGGTCTCCGGGATCGATGGCAAGTTCCCGCAAAATTACGTTGTTTTTCGTCTTGGTATTTCCCTTTACTTCGACTGCATGCAGAAAGCAGCGTTCGCTCTCATTGACATGGAATACTAGATCAATTGCCTCGGTGTTCACGTTCGTCAGGCGCTCAACGTACACATCCGTTTCCAAATATCCGATGGTGCCGTAGCAGTCACGAATATCTTCGCAGGCGTCCTCAACCTTTTGTGGTGAGAAAATATCTCCATTTTTTACCGCTAGCGGCCGGAGCAACTTATCATTGTCATAGAGAGAATTTCCTTCGATTGAAATTTCACCAAAATGGTACTGCCTCCCTTTGTGTATACCTATGCGGATATCAATTGCGCTGCCACGATCAGTGCAAACAACATCACTTTCATCGATGTCGACATCCAAATAGCCGTGATTTTTTATTTCAACTTTCAGGCGATTGATGTCATCGTCGAGAACATCTCTCCGAAAAATGCCCGTCCCGGTAAAAATCGAAAACAGAGACCAACTCTTGGTTTGCATAATGTTTTTGAGAACCTTTGCTTTTATATCATCAATGCCATAGAAGGTAATTTTTCCAACATGCATTTTGGGCCCCTCTTCGATGTTTATGTTAACATCAACAGCTGCACCGCCATCCAACTTTGATACGGAGCAATCAATTTTTGCATATGAGAATCCTTTGTTTTGATAAAGCTTGTTTAACTTTTGCATATCCTGATGCAGGCTGCTATCGGAGAATGTTCCACCGCGTGAAAGGCTCATCTCCTTCCTTAAAAGTTTGTTCCTGACGCTTTTATTACCAGCTATGTTTATATTGTTCACTCGCAATTTCTGGATGAGAACAAATGTTACGGCATACTCCCCATTGCCGACCTGGTCCAGTCGCACTTGAATGTAATCGAATAGGCCCGTGCCGTACAGTGATCTAATCGAAGCATCGGCCAAATATTGCTTAAATTCTGCACCTTCTCGCAATTGGACATGTGATTCGATTATTTCCTGGTTTACGCCTAGATTGCCGCCGTAGTAATTATACTTAATCGACGAAATTATCGGCGCATTTGTTTGTTCCGATTGCTGACAGTAAGATATGCATGCTCCGATTATACACATTGTGAGCACGGTTAAATATTTTTTCACGTATATGATTTCCTATTAACAGGTTGATAAATCCGCATAATTTTCAAATCGTGTAAGATTTCTCACGAAAGTTAACGGCACGGATCCGATGGGACCGTTTCTCTGCTTGGCGATTATCAGTTCACGCGCAACAACATCTGAAAATTGTTGCTGATCCTGCTGTTCGTCCGCTCCAGATGATTGACGATTAGCCAGGAGCATTACCACGTCAGCATCCTGTTCAATGGCCCCTGATTCGCGCAGATCTGACAGACGTGGAAGGCGGCGCTCCTTCTCAGATTCGCGATTTAGTTGACTTAGTACAATGACTGGTATTTTTAGCTCCTTTGCCATCGCTTTTATGCCACGCGAAATCTCTGCAATTTGCTGCTCACGCGGAATTCTACTATCCCCATTTATGAGTTGCAAATAATCAATTATTACCAAACCAATTGACTCTTTGCTGTGTATTCTTCGTGCTTTGGCCCGCATTTCTAAGATTGTTAAATTTGTTGATTCATCGATCCACAGGGGCGCAGTTTTTAATTCCGTTGCTGACCTGGATAGTGCCTCACTAGCTTGCTTGGAAATAAATCCTTCCCTAAGTTTTGTCATATTTATTCCGGAACGTCCGCACAGTAGGCGCATAGCGAGTTGCTCAGCGCTCATTTCTAAGCTAAAAAACAGCGTCCCAATCGGCTTACGATTCCCCTTCTCAGGCACGACAACATTTTCGGCAATATTCATAGC
>JAITBR010000062.1 GCA_031283485.1 Puniceicoccales bacterium
TTGGTCCATTTTCAGCATTTAAGGCGGTAGCTAACAGGCGGGCCATTGTGGTCTTGCCAGTGCCGTGTGGACCGGTAAAGCAATAGGCATGAGCAACTCTTCCGCCATTGATTGCATTCCTAAGTGTACGCACTATATGCTCCTGTCCGATCAATTCGTCGAAAGTTCTCGGCCGCCACCTGCGCGCAATCACACGATATTCACACTCGTTCCCTGACATGTCAAAAATTTAGGAGCGGCACCTTTAAAGTAAAGAAGTTATTTAAAAGTTAGGATAAAAATTGCTGAAATTATTATGTTCCATAGCGCAATGTAAACCGCTGCACTGGCCGTATCCTTCGCTTTTTTTGCCAATGCGTGGCGTCTTTTATCGCTCGCCAAATCAACGGCGGCCTCAACGGCTGTGTTAAGACATTCTGCGAGGAGTAACACAAAGAAATCAACCGTTAAAAGCAACAATTTCCACCCCCACCCAAAGATTAGAAAACAAATCGGCCAGATGATAACGCCGCACATAAATTCTGTGCGAAACGGACGCTCATGCCGCATAAAATTCATTCCACTTATGGAATAACTCAGCGGATTAATCACGTATCGTCGCAATTTAAACAAAAAAAAGAGAATTTTTTTATTTCTTTTCAGGAGCGTTAAGCATATGCATGGGCAATGGTAAATAAAAGCTCAAATTGTGTTCGAAGTAATTTGAATGCGCTTTTGTGTAAAATTCTGTCATTATTTGGGCTATTTTCATTGGCTAGGGTAGTTTTTTGGGTTTACAATCGCAACTTCTTTGCGGATGTGGCCGCCGCCGATATTTTTCGCGCCTATCTCGTTGGATTGCGAGTGGATTGGTGCCTAATTTCGTTAATTAGCGCTCCGACAGTTGTTTTATACCTTTTCCCCATTGGGCGTTGCAAATGTGTAACGTTTTTTGCAAATGTGTGGTTTTTTACAGCTTCTTCCATCGCTCTGCTGCTGAACATTTTTGATGCCAAATATTTCCAATTCACCTTTCGGCGTCTGGGCGGTGAAATTTTTAGCCAATGGGAATTATTCACTGAAAGTTCCGGGATATACTGGAGCGCGCTTTCGTTGTATTGGCATTTGGTGTTATGCGCCATAATTTTTGTGTACCTTACGTGGTTGATTTCGTTTAAAATAGTGCCATCAGCTGCTAGCAAAAAAAATGTTTGCGCAAAAAACTACCTAATATTTACTTCGACCATAGCTCTCATTGTACTTGGCATTCGCGGTGGTTTTCAGAATAGGCCATTTCGAATGGCGCATTTGCCAATCTCACTGGGTGTCGGCAAGTCTCAGTTTCTCGCCAATAACTCTTGTTTAAATATTATTCACACAAGTGGAAAGGCAGCTCTTCCAGATTTTCAATTTTTTTTGGATAGGGATGAGTTGAATCAAAAATTTAGCCCAATACATCCGCGCGGCAATTTCGGTAGATGGCACGGTGCATTTGCGGGAAAAAATGTGGTTGTACTGATTCTTGAAAGTTTCACTGCGCAAAATATTGGATTTTTGGATCGCAAGTACAAGGTTTACCCCGAGCGGACATTTACTCCATTTTTAGACGATTTACTGGCCAAAAGTCTGCACTTTGACGGATTTGCCAATGGAATGACCTCCATCGATGGATTAACTGCCATATTGGAGGGCGTTCCGGCGCTGTTTGAATCACCATTTGTTACCAGCGCATTTTCCTGTAACCGCGGCAATGTGCCGCTCAAAGCGATGCGCCAAATGGGGTATGCCACACTATTCTTTTGTGGTGGCAAGAGGAATTCGTGCAATTTTGACAGTGGTCGTGCACACGCTGGTGTGGAAAAATATCTGTCGCGATACGATTTTTTTAGGCGGCATCCAAATTTGATACGGGCAGATGTAAGTGGCACTTGGGGAGTGCACGACGAAGAATTTTTGCAATTTGTGTCCGAAATCTTAAGTGAATCCAAGTCTCCATTTTTTGCTACAATTTTTACACTGTCGTCGCATTATCCCTTTGAATTTCCAAAAAAATACAAGGGGCATTTTCCCGCGGGAGAGCACCCATTACAGGAGGTGACGGCGTATACCGATTTTGCACTTAGGCGCTTCTTCGAAGCTGCGCAGCACACGGATTGGTATAATAATACCATTTTTATTTTGGTTGCAGACCACACCGCCTGTGCCACTGAGCGATACTATCGAACAGCCTTGGGTGGATATTCGATTCCGTTTGCAATTTTCGATCCCAGCGGCAAATTGCACGGGGAAAGCGACCTGATTGCTCAGCAGATAGACATAATGCCGACGATTTTGGACCTTGTGGGGTATGATGAAGCTTGTTTTTCGTTCGGCCATAGCCTGTTCGACGAAAATGCTCCTCGCTTTGCGGTGAGTTACAAAAACGGAACATACCAAATAATAACGAGCAAATACGTCCTTCAATTTGAAGGCAAAAGCACAATCGGCTTTTACTTGCGCTCGGATTTTTTGCTGAAAAATAATTTGGTGCAATCGATTGAATACAAGCAAGATATAGAATGTATTGAAGCCTTGTTGAAAGCCTTTTTGCAGCAATATAGCCACAGTTTACGCATGAACAAAATGACGTGCGAGTGACAAATTAATTGCGAGCGCGAATTGTTTTCGCTACAATCGTAGCGTGAAGTTCAAATATAAAGGTTTGGAGGCTTCTGGAAAAATCATTTGCGGCCATGTGGAGGCAGGTTCACGCAAAAAGGCCATGCAATCGCTAATTTGTGATGGTATTGCGGTTTTGGCTCTGAATGAAATGTTGGATAAAGTGCCGCTAAAGTTGGCATTTTTGCGTGAAAATGAGCGATTAAAATTTTCCGATGGAGAAATGTGTCATTTTTTTGACAAATTGGCCTATCTGTGTGGTGGTGGTTTGTTACTTCCGGATGCCATTGAGTCAATAGCTCGGAACACATCCAGTGCAAAAGAGCAATCCCTAAGCTGTCGGATCTTGGAACATTTAAGGGACGGTGACAATTTTACGCAGGCAATTAAAAAGTGTTATAGCTTTTTAGACAACAGTATGTTAAGCATGTTAGAATTGGGAGACTTAACGGGCAAATTTACCCGTTCTCTGCGCAGCATCGTTGATTTGCTGCGGCGCAAAATTGAAACAAAAAAACGTTTCATGGCGGGCTTAAGCTACCCAATTTTCATATGCTGCGTTGCATTTGTGGTAATTTTGGTATTTTTATTTTACCTGATGCCCAAAATGACCACCATGATGCATGGTTTTGGTGGAAAATTGCCGAAAATGGCTTCCATTTTGGTGCATTGTTCGCAGGGGGTTGCGCATTATTTTCCGACATTTTTGCTGCTATTGGGCATTGCTGGAATATGGGTGCGATATCTTTATAAGTGCGATCGATATAAATTTATTTTAGACAAAATTTTTATTAAAATTCCAATCATCGGACACTTATATGTATTGTTCATTCGCATGCGAATTTCTAGCATTTTGTCGGAATTAATATCCAGTGGCGTATCGGTTTCAGAAGCGATCACCGCAGTTGCCGGTACAATTTCAAATTCCTTTTTTAGAAAAAACTACGCCGAAGCGCGCGACGCCATTTTAGACGGAATGTCGCTCGCTTCCGCATTTAAAATTCATGGAGTTTTTGACGGATCTGCGACAGATATCATAGCGGTGGGAGAAAAAATTGGCGATGTTGCCTCGCATTTCGCCTCCCTCGCTACGATGTATGACGTACAATTGGATACTTTTTTGAAAAAAGTAATCACACTTACCTCATCCGTGGCTCTATTATTTGCCTTTACAATTGTTGCAATCCTGTCCCTAAGTATCGTTTCCTCTGTGCTGAATTTCAATGCAAAACTCATGCACTGACGCACCAAAATACCAAACCTAATGATCCATCTCACTATAAATGAAAAAAGTTGAGTACCCCGCTCGCATGAAGATTCCTGACTACCGTTGCTTCCTCCCGGACCTGGCGGGGTTCATCGGTTCAATCATCGGGCGATACCCAACCTCTCTAAATTAATGAAATTTTTCCATGGTACGCAAGTTTAAATTTTATTGGTAAATTTTGTCCTCAAATGGCTTCATTGTCGTATTTCATTGAATGGAAAGGTATTATGAATTAATGTGGATATTGTTTAGCTATTTTTGCGATGAAAGTATGTTTCTGAAATTTGATGAAGATTTCTCTTTTTGGAACTTTATCCCATTTGGAGATACGGTGCGTGCGGTCACAAATATCAGTAGATTGCGTTTTTTTACAGTTTCACTCTTTGACCTAAACATTTTGCCCAGAAGTGGAATATCACCTAGGATGGGAATTTTATCATGCACCTCCTTGACTTCTTCGTGTGTCAATCCTCCCATGACAACCGTCCAGCCGTTTTGCACGGTGACTTCCGTGCGAATTTCACGCGTGGAAAAAAGCGGCTGATAGAATCCCGATGGAACATAAACTGTGTTTCCTCCGGTGACGGCCACATTCATCCCACCGTATTCCATAAATCCTTCGAATTCAGTGACTTTTGGTTCCAAGCGTAGGCTGATGCTGCTGTCGTTTTCGACCGTTGGGGTCACCCGCATTTCGACGCCAACATTGCGTGTTGTGAAATCCCTAGGCGTCCCAGCTGTAATGGTCACTCCCGCAGACGTTGAGTTTGCCACAGTTGAGCCGGTGCCGACTTCCGAGCGGGTTTCACCGTAACTTTGTGGATAGCGCAATTCTTGGGCAACGACTATACTGGCAGTTTTACCCGACAATACCGTCAATTTTGGCGCACTCATTAGGTCCGAATCAGTTTTTTGCTCCAGTGCGCGGATCATCAGATTTACCTGTGCACGATCAATGACTCCGAGGAAGCTGCCAAAGGGTACGCTCGCCGTTCCGATGTTTATTTGCCCGGGCAAATTGGGTGGTTGGTTGCTGATTGGAATGGAAATGGGATTGTTATCGCGTACAATTTGGCCATCTCCACGCGATGAATTCGAGGAAGCAAAGGCTTGAGCCAAGGTTCGCAGATTGTCTATTGCCGGCGTTACTCCCGGTGAAGTTCCAGTGTTTACTTGGGAGTGATCGTTTTTGAATCGATTTGCCACGTTCCAGCGAAAGGCGAGTTCATCGAGCGCTCCCTGGGTCACTTCTAAAAATTTAGCCTCGATTTCCACCTGCTGCGTTTGATTATATTTTTGTAAAATGCGTTCGATGCGCTGCAAATTCTTAAGGGTATTAGTAACAATTAGCTGCGAGCCATCGAAGGCCATGTTGCTTCCGTTGGTAGCATTAAATTCGACTCCAGCACGCACGAAAAAATTTTTAATAGCGGCTTCTTCTTCGGGGATGCTAGTTTTGGATTCGTGTGCACTATCACTATCCCAATCCTGGTGTCCGGTTAGTCGTATAACTGCCGCTCGTGAAACTGGGAAAAATTTGGTTTCAAGCTGCTCGCGCATGATTTTTGCATCGCCGATTACGACGGCATCGCGTGTGTGGTCGCAGCTATAATTTGCAGCTTGACTGACGTAGAAAAGAAGGCGTTCAAGGGAGATGTTGCGTAAATTTAGCGTGATTTTTGGTTCACTTTCTGTGGCGGGATGAAGCAACACGATGTTCACCCCTTTTTCAAATGGATCATCGGTTGTCGCGTCGTATTTTATTGACAAGTCGGTAATAGTTTCAACCGCCTGACTGATTGGAAGGTTTATGAAGCGCGCCTGGGGAATAATGATTTTTGCCAACTTAGTTTCAACTTGGTTGGTCACTTCAGTGGTGCACATTTTTTGGCTATCTTCGTCGGAAAAGTTCTCCATTTTCCATGTTGCATCGACGTCATCCAGCATATGCATTTTGGCATTCCTATGGGCCTTATTGCTTCTTTCATCCATGGCCATTTGTACCATGGTGTGCAACGCAAGGGATTTTTCGTCATCGGGGTAAAGGTTAATTTGCTTGTTAATTACCTCACTAGCTTCATCTAGGTCATCATTTATGAAAAGTGTTCGTGCGCGGATGTATAAAATTTCCCGATGATTCGGTTGTGCAATTTGTGTGACGGTAGCAATTTTGGATTTATTTAAGTGCTGACGTCCGTGATTGCCAAGCGCTATTCCGCAATTTGCCAGGTATAGCACCAGCGCCGCACTGGTCATCGTTACCAATTTACCTTTTATTGAAAACATGAGAAGAGAGTGTGTTGAAATTTTGTAAAAATTCAACAGCAACGGAATTGCTTGCAATATTTACGCGCCATCACTACCATTCACTGCATGGATGCGATTTTAAAAAGACACAGTGCTAGGAGTTATTCTTCGGAATTGATTGATAATGTAATCATCGAAAAAATTGTGCATGCATGGATGTCAGCCCCTTCTGCAATGGGATCTAAGCCGTGGCATTTTATTGTAATTTCGGATCGCGACAAAATGAATGCGATAATGTACATCCACCCCTATGCTCAAATGCTATCGCAGGCGCAGCGAGCTATTTTAGTATGCGGGGATGTTGATGCGGAAATTTTGCCGAATTTTTTTCAGCAGAATTGTGCAGCTGCGA
>JAITBR010000082.1 GCA_031283485.1 Puniceicoccales bacterium
ACAATTTTTGTGAAAAAACTTTAATGCTTCTGATTTGATTAACATTATGAAGAAGTTTAGAGTTAGTTCATTGTTGTTGGGCACATTTTTAATGCCCGTGGTGAGTTATGGAGCGGCGGTTGCAAAACAATCAAGGCCTCATGTAGCCAATGAAGCTATTAGTTATAAGGGTTTTTTTTCCGCAATTGAAAATGGTAATATAGAAAAAGTCAACAGATATCTCGATCGTGGGGCAAATGTAAATGCTCGCATGGAAGAAGTAGAGTATGATCATGGTGGCTTGTTTACCCATTATTTAAGTCCGCTTGTTGTAGCCATTCGGTCTGGAAGGATTGATATGGTACGCTTGTTATTGGCGCGGGGAGCAAATGTAAATACGGAAGGCGGCAATGTCAATGTCCCTCTCTATGCTGCAGTGGAGACATGGAACCCGGATATGGTTCGTCTACTCCTGGAACAAAAAGGGATTGACGTCAATGTATCCCAAAATGTTGGAATGAGTTGTGATCAGGTTGATGATTTGGGATTACGTGGAGAACCCTACAACTTTCAGGTACCGAAAACAGCACTTCGGCGTGCGGAGGAAGTGGCATGGAAAATGGGTAGAGATTCTGAGTCAGCTCAAATTGCTCAGTTACTGAGCGCAAAAGGTGCATGGTAATTGGAATATCAATCAAAAATGAAGAAAGCCGTTTGAAACGGCTTTTTTTACCCTAAAATAAATAGAGCCAGCGACAGGATTGGCTCATTGTGTTGCTCTTGAAAAATCTTTCACTCCTGCAGTTTGGTCAGAGTTAGTTTAACAGCTCCGTTTGGTAATGTACGAGCTGCATAGGACTTTAAACTTCTTTCTACCTCACTTGCAGCTTTTTCCAACTCACCTCTGGCAAGATTTGGAAACAAATCATTTGCCATTTTATTAAAAGCATTGAGTGCAACCCTGTCGCCAAATACCGTGGCCATATTTCTAATTTCTTCCGAAACACCGAAAGTAATATGCAAAGCATACTGATTTGATCCTTCATCGCCTGCGGGTTCCATTTCCGTTCCGAGTAACTTCCCGCCGAATTGTGGCAGGATCATGTTTTGCGCACCCCACTTGCTCACGTCGTAATCCAGTGCCTGGTGGTAACCTTCCGCCGTATCTTGAGAAATTTTCCCATCTTTTACCGCTTGATCGATAATGGCATGAAGATTTTTTCTGATTTCTGGACCATCGTCCATTGCCAGCTCCTGCATTATCTCGGGAGTTAAAATTTCGCGGTAAAGGGCCGGACATTTCGTATTCGCCGTAACCCCCATCGCATCGACTACGGAAACAATTCCTGCTATTGCTGTCTGGCGCGCTTTTTGTGCATCCGCATCATCTCCCGCAGGAAAATTAAACGGCTTATCTAAATCAAATGGATAGCTGTGCTTTAATACCGCGTCCCGCATAAACTTTTGTTCATCATCAGTAAATACACCCGATGCTTGCCCACCGAATTCCATATAGGCCGTACTCGCTAAAGGATGATCTTTCGCAGCTCCGAAATCTCCCTTCGCTGCGTCTAAAGTATACCCCAAATCATGGTCGATCATGATCTGCATCGCCATCAACTTCTCCTTTGGCGATACTAAACCGCTCAATTGTTCGGAATCCAAAGCGTTGAGTGTATGGGCCACATTGCTCTGGATCACGTGCCGCACACCATGATCACTACCCGAAATTACTTGGTGGTCTACTTTTTGTTGATGGTGAATCTTGATGAGATTATCCCGGACTAATTTCATCGCGTCATTGACATCGACATTGGCCGTTTTCGCGTACTCAAGCGCCCTGTTGATAACGAGCTCCTTGACAGCTCTCTGTTCAGCCGGAGAATATAATCCATCGCAACTGGGATCGTTGAAAATCGCATTGGCTAATTCGTTTAACTTAAGTTTCGCATCGTTGAAATCGGCAGCTTGCATGCCTACGGGTATATCCCCACCGATAGTCCCTAAATTACATCTAGCATTATTCCTCACACCTTCCGGCACTGCCTGCCGCAAAGCACTGGAAATTTCACCGGCAGATTTTTTCGCCTGCGATGGATCCCCAACGCTGTACGCTTGATCGTAAATGACTTGAATCCTATCCCGAGGATTTGTTTGCGGTACTCCATTCGAATTTCTTATCGTAGCCTCCGCCAATCTATTGAGATAGCCGGAACATCTCTCTGTGTGGGCTTGGATTCCGCTTTGATCAAAAGGTGCCCCATCGCGCTTTATGGTGCGCTCCACATCATCTCCATACGCCACCACTCTGGCGGTGATCGTTGTCGCATTTTCCTGGCGTGCCGCATTGGGAGCCACTCTAGCATCCGCTTTAATGCCTCCTTTGAGACTAGCACTGCCTTTTCTACCCGTCGTAACCTCTACCGTTCTCTCCGCTAACGCCTTCGGCGTAATATTCGAATCGTCTTTCGCTCGGTGTTTAACCGCTGCGTTATCCGGCAATGCACCCCGCACCAACGACCCTACCGGTGCTTCCTTCGCCCTTTTAGGACCAACTGGTAACGGCACCGAACTACTACTTCCTATTCCCCCTAATGGATCTCCCATATCATTTTCCTTTCTTTAATTGTTCTAATTATTTTCATTCCTTCCTAAAAAAAATAATAAAAA